>DNNV01000398.1 GCA_003497505.1 Clostridiales bacterium
TTGCTTCCTATTTGAACCATGTCTTTATTTTTCTCATTGTGCTTAACAATCTTTGCATGCTTAATTGTATGTTCAAGAACGATTATTCTTGACTCATTTTTATTCTGCTCTTCTTTTGATTCGTGATATTCAGCATTCTCACTCAGGTCGCCTTCCTTCAGCGCTCCCTTTATTCTCTCGGATATTTCATATCTCAGCTTTGTTTTTCTGTATTCAAGCTCGTTTTCAAGCTCCTTATATCCTTCTTCAGTTACCAGAATTTCTTTAGTTTCCATCTTTTCACCTACTATAAATGTGCTTATTATATTATATCCTAAAAAAATATAATTTCAAGACTTTTTGTGAACGATTGCTCATTGGAATGTGTTAGAATAATAAATAGCATTATTTCTTTGATAATTTAAAGCTGATAAGTATATGCATAATATACAGCAATACTATACTTATATAATCAATAATTATAATGGTTTTGCTTGAACTAATTATAATACTTAATATTATAAATAATATCGGCACATATATTACAATAATTGAAACCCATTCAGGATATTTAGTTTTATCGCGCAAATAATTTCTTAAATAGAAAGTATTATTTAGGCTGCAAATACCATGCAAAATTATTAAGTTATACAATATAAAAGGCTGAAAATCACCTCGAAATGAAAAAATAAAAAATGGTATTAACCTAATATAATCTCTCGCTATACTGGCATGTATTGCTATTTTTTCATCTTTATTTATAAGATACTTATATATAATTCCTGAAATTTTATAAAATATAAATAATGTTAATAAACATCCTAAAAGATATACAGTAGCCTTAAAGCTTAAAATTTAAAACACCCCCATTACCAATACGCAATACATATTATACCACAATATATATTTACTGGGAACAGTAGTGTTTAGAATTTTATATTATAAATGTATATAATTTCAAATCTTTAGTGTGTTATTCATTTATGCCCTGAATTCAGCAGTTGTCTTCACCTTGTTGTATATTTCTGATAATCTGTCCAGCGCCATGTTCAATGTATCATCTTTTTTCGCAAAATGGAATCTGATATATTGGTTTATATCTTCCTTAAAGAAGCTTGAACCCGGAACTGCTCCAACCTTCACTTCTTTTGCAAGCCATTCACAGAACTTAAGGTCGTCATTGCAGTTAAATTCACTTATATCCACCATCACGAAGTAGGCTCCCTGAGGTTCGCTGTACTTCAGTCCGATTTGCTTCAATCCGTTTGTAAATAAATTTTTCATATGGGTGTAGTGGTTCTGAAGCTCCAAATAGTATTCGTCCTTGAAATTCAGCCCCACAACCACGGCTTCCATAAGTGGCGCAGGTGCTCCCACAGTCAAAAAGTCGTGAACCTTTTTCACTCTTTCTGATATTCTTTCATCGGCAATTACATATCCCAGACGCCACCCGGTAATGGAGTATGTCTTTGACAGTGAATTGCATATTATCGTTCTCTCCTTCATTCCGGGCAGAGAGGATAAATAAACATGCTTGTTAGGCGCGTAGATTATATGCTCGTATACCTCATCGGTTATAACATATGCATCATATTTTATTGCCAAATCAGCTATTATTTTAAGCTCATCCACTGCAAATACTTTCCCGCACGGATTTGACGGATTACACAAAATCAGCGCCTTAGCCCCTTGCTTGAAGGCATCCTCCAGCAGATCGGCATCAAAATCAAATTTTGGGGGATTAAGAGGTATATAAATAGGCTCTGCCCCAGAAAGTATGGCATCAGCACCATAGTTCTCATAAAAAGGTGAGAATATTGCAACCTTGTCTCCTGGATTTGTTATTGACATCATTACTGCCATCATTGCTTCCGTGCTTCCGCATGTAACCACAATTTCCTTGTCCGGATCCACTTTCACTCCGGAGAAGCGCTCTTGCTTTCTCGCAAGAGCCTCTCTGAAGTTCTGAGCTCCCCATGTGGTGGCATATTGATGAGGTCCTTCTAAAGCCACCTGAGCCAGTCTGTTTGTAATTTCTGCCGGAGGATCAAAATCCGGAAATCCCTGCGATAAATTAACCGCACCATGTTCGTTTGAAATTCTTGTCATTCTGCGGATTACGGAATCCGTGAAACCCGCAGTACGTATACTTAATTCTCTCATTGCAGCTCCTTGTTTTGTCTGTTATTTCCAAGCCGGCTTATACGCACCCTTGAAGGTAGTATTGTATATTTCTTCCACAGCTTCAGTTTGATATTCTGCTACGATTTTTTTGAAAATTTCATTATCTGCATCCTTTGTTCTTGCGGCTATAAGATTTACATAGCTTTTTCCCTCATAGTAGCTCACATCATCCTGGAATATTGAATCTTCCCCCGGATTTAAGCCGTTGTCCAATGCGTAGTTGCAATTTATAACAGCTGCGGTAACATCCGGAAGCACCGCATAAACATTTCCTGCGTCAACTTCAACAAATTCAAGGTTCAACGGGTTTGAAACTATATCCGACAATTCAGGGCTATCTCCTGATTCCTTGCTCAGTTCAATAAGACCGGCTGCTTCAACAATTTTAAGTGCTCTTCCTTCATTGGTTGCGTCATTAGGCACTGCAATTTTTGATTTTTCACCGATTTCATCAACACTTTTCACCTTGTTTGAATAGATATTCATAGCTGAAATAAATGTATCGCCTATTGCCTGAATGTCATATCCGTTGTTCTTAATTTCACCGTTAAGATATGCATGGTGCTGGAACGCATTCAGGTCAGTATCTCCGTTGTTTAATGCCTTATTTGGTGTTCCATAATCAGTGAAGCTCACCAGCTCAATATTTATTCCTTCCTTAGCCAATTTCTCGATTACCGGTTCCCACATTTCATTGGATTCTCCTACAACTCCAACCTTTACAGTTGTCGTATCTTTTTTCTCTGCATCCCCCGATTTTGAGCATGCTGTAAATGATGCTAATAATGCTACTGCTGTTAAAACTGATATTATTTTTTTTACTTTCATAATTGCTCTCCTTTAATTTTAATAATTATTTTTTATTTTTTTAAATATCAATGACTGTTTTTTTTGACTATGGCACTTCCAAACATCTGTATTATGCTTACTAAAGCAACTAACACTATAACCGAAGCGTAGGTGACATCAATTTGATTCCTCTGATAGCCAAAGCGTATGGCGAAGTCTCCAAGCCCGCCTGCGCCAACTGCACCTGCCATTGCCGTAAGTCCTATGAGGCTGATCGCGGTAATGGTTGTTCCTCTTACAATACCGGAAATGCATTCTCTCAGGTACACTCGGAATATAATTTCCAGCGGTCCCGATCCCATTGACTGAGCCGCCTCTATTAATCCCGAATCCATTTCTGCCAGTGCTGTTTCTATCTGCCTTGCAAAGAAAGGCACTGTACCAAACACAAGAGGTACTATGGCACCCTTAACACCTATTGCAGTTCCCGAAATCAGCCTTGTTAGCGGCATTACTCCTGCCAGCAATATGATGAAGGGTATGGACCTGAAGAAATTTATAACCTTGTCAAGTATTTGGAAGACTGCTGTATTTTGAATAATTCCACCCTTTTTTGTAACCGTAAGTATTATTCCTAAAATAATCCCTATAGCAAATGAGATTGAACCTGACCATCCTAACATCACAAATGTTTCTAAAATACTTTCAAAGAAAACAGGAAGCTTTGAAAATACATTGGGAAAAATACTACTTAGAAACTCTTGCATCTAAAATCACCTCCACTCCTACATTCTTTCCTCTCAGATAATCAATTGCATCGGTTATACTGCTTTCCTTACCACTTACTATGGATACAAGCCCTCCAATGGGGTGGTCTCCGATAAGCTCGATGTTTCCGAATATTATATTGACATTCAGATCAAAGCTTCTTGAAATATGTGATACCAGAGCCTCCGATGCATCACGCTCCAGATATGTGAACTTTAATATGCACTCTCCTTCCTTAAGCTGTATCATTTCTGCCTTTTCATTAATCAGCTCATGTATTTTAGATAAATTGGATGTGCTGTCAACAAAATCTCTTGTTATTCTCTCAACAGGATTTGCAAATATATGAAATACATCTCCCTGTTCAACAACCCTGCCATTTTCCATAACGACAACATTGTCGCAAATTTCTTTAACAACCTGCATTTCGTGGGTTATGACAACAATGGTAATTCCAAGTTTGTCATTCAACTGCTTCAATAGCTTCAATATTGATTTTGTCGTCTGAGGATCCAGTGCACTTGTTGATTCATCACTGAGCAGTATCTTCGGGTCATTGGCCAGCGCCCGCGCAATTGCAACCCTCTGCTTCTGACCTCCGCTGAGCTGTGACGGATATACACTTGTCTTTTCCTTAAGTTCTACCAACTCAAGCAGATAATTGACCTTATCCTCTATTTCCCTCTTGCTCATTCTGCTATTCTTTAACGGATATGCAATATTTTGAAACACTGTCCTGGATGCGAACAAATTAAATTGCTGAAAAATCATCCCTATTTTCTTTCTTTCTTCTCTAAGCTCCTTCTCAGGGAGCGCCGTGATTTCCACATCACCTAAAACCACTTTTCCCGCTGTAGGTCTTTCCAGAAGATTTATGCATCTTACCAACGTTGATTTTCCCGCTCCCGAAAACCCTATAATTCCATGTATCTTACCTTCCTCCAGGCTCAAATTCACATCTTTTACAGCTTCAACAGTCTTGCCGTTTGCCTGAAAGATCTTGCTTACATTCTCAAATACTATCAATTATTTTCCCTCCTTTTCCCGTAATTTGGTCTATCACAGGCCTTGCGTTTGACTCCACTTCAATTTTTTTCACTTCGGCTGATGCCTCTCGTTTAGAGAACGCAGGCTTCATCACAAATTTGTTCGCTCCCTTTGGTCGCACAAATTTGGATTGCTGCATTAGGTCTACCTACCATTTGTCCATCGCTGTCGCTCGAACAAATGGTGGTAGCACCATAAAAAAAACAGGTACCATGTACCTGTCTATACTTTCATCCATTCTTAAATAGTGAATATGGTATCAGGTTACATAAGGCATACTAAATACAGCCATTTTTCTTTGCATCATCGTCATTTGCATATACATGGCATTGCACATCGTTGTGTTCATCATATACATTGTTGTTATGTTTGTATTTGTACGCATCTTATTTCTCCCTTCCATTTTTATCATGTTCATAATGTTTTTATTTGGTGCCTTGCTATATTATGTATTATACATACTTTTGAGGACCAGTGTTAATACGTAAAATTGACAGCGCGCTATAGGAAAAAGCTATAGCACATTTTCCTTGAACTTGATCAATTCTTCCACATACTTTTTGCCTATGTGGCTGATTGTGGTGTTTTTCCTCGAAATGTAGCCTATGCTCATGATTTCGTCAGAATCAAGGGGAACAGCCTTATATTCGTCGCCGTTCAGTTCTTCGCATATAATGCCGGAACATAACGTGTACCCGTTGAGGCCTACCATCAGGTTAAGCATTGTAGCTCTGTCATTTCCCTTAATGATTTTTTTGTATACATTTGTGCTAAGTACTTCCTCTGCAAAATAAAATGAATTATTCATTCCCTGATCAAATGACAGGCAAGGATAGTCCTGCAGGTCCTCCATTGTTATAACGCTTTTTTCCGCCAGAGGATTTCCCCTCCACAAATATACATATGTTTTGCAATCAAACAGCTCAGTAAACTCAAGGTTGTTTTCCCTCAACAGCTTTGTGATTACCTTCCTGTTAAAATCATTCAAATATAAAATTCCAAGCTCGCTCTTGAAATTTCTTACATTTTCTATTACCTCATATGTCTTGGTTTCATGTACCGCAAATTCAAATTCATCCATACCGAACTGCTTAACTGTTTCAACAAACGCTTTAACGGCAAATGAATAATGCTGGGTTGAAACGCTGAATTTCTTTTTCACGTTATTTTTATCAACATACTTCTGGTTAATGAGCTCGTACTGCTCCGCCACCTGTCTGGCATAGCCAAGGAATTCCTCACCTTCCGGAGTTATAGTGATTCCGCGGTTAGTCCTTTTATATATGGTAATGCCTATTTCATTTTCCAGGTCTCTGATCGCAGCAGACAAGCTGGGCTGCGAAATAAATAATGCCTGCGCCGCCTTGTTCATTGAATTGCAGTCAGCTATTGTAATAGCATATTTTAATTGCTGTAATGTCACTTTGCCTCCTTCTGTGCACTATGCAAGGAATTCCGGACCGGTTTTCGCATCCCTCATTGTGGACTGTATGTATGCGATTGTTTCCTCAAGCTTATTTGTTTCCCATTCATTTAATTCCACAGGAAGCTGCTTCAATATACCCTCACGCCCGATAATGCAAGGCATGCTCAATGCCACATCACCGTCATGGCCATACTGTCCTCTCAGTGTTGTGCAAGCGGGATAAACGCTTTTTTCGTCCAGCAGCACAGCTTTTGCCATGGTAATAGCTGCCTGAGAAACGCCTGCATTAGTCCATCCCTTGCCGTTGAGAACACTGTATGCCGCACTAATAACAAGCTTTTTAACATTTTCGGGGTCTCTGATTTCTTCTGTATTTTCAAAATAGTGTCCCAGTTTATCATATGGTATGCCCGCAACATTCATGTGACTCAACGCAGGGAATGCCGTGATACCATGCTCTCCCATCATGTATCCCGTAACAGATTTAGGGTCAACATCGCATGCATCTGCCACTATTTTGCGCAAGCGCGCTGAATCAAGCATTGTCCCTGTTCCAAACACTCGTCCTGCCGGATATCCGAACTCGTTTTCAGCAATATACACCATCGTATCCAACGGATTTGTAATAAGAATTACTATTGCCTCAGTAGTATACTTCGTAATTCCTGCCATAACCTCACGAATTACCTCGCAGTTTATGCTTGTAAGCAATGTGCGGTTAGGCTCTCCCTTTGGATCGTTTGGATCCGGTATAACACTAGGACCTGCGGCAACAATTATAACATCCGCATCGGCACACTGCTCATATCCACCGCTTTTAACACTCACATTGTTCATATATGTAAGGGCCGTAGCCTGAGCCTGATCAAGGGCCTCCCCAAGCGCAACACCTTCCAAAATATCAATCAGACCAATCTCAGCAAACAATCCGGTCTTCATCGCATCTGCTAACACATATGAGCCAACATGACCCACTCCTACAACAACTAATTTATTCCTGTGCATTTTATCATCTCCTGTGAAAGTTTTATTAACGGGCTGTGCTAACCTGTCAGTTTAAAAATTGAAACAATAATATCATAACTTTAATTCCATATCAACAATTAATTGTTTTACTTTTCATACAGAATTAACATCCAATTTCAAAACAGCCCCTAATAAGCATATCACAGTCCCGCTTCCCAAAGTATTTGCTCCCTCCGGCCGCATACTTTTGGTGCTCGTTGCGGTTGACCTACCGCCATTTTTTTCTCCCTTTTGGTCGGAAAAATGGGGTTAGGACATACAAAAAGGCACAACGCAAGTTGTGCCCGGCTATCTTTGTTTTTATATAACCTTGTATATCCATCCTTCAGGAGCTTCTACGTCTCCCATCTGGATTCCATACAGTGTATCATACAGTTTTTTTGTAACAGGTCCCACTTCTGTTTCGCTGTGGAATACATGGAATTTGCCTTTGTGCTCTATTCCTCCTATAGGAGTTATAACAGCTGCTGTTCCGCATGCTCCGGCTTCCTTTAATTCATCTAACCGATCTATGTAAACATCTGTTTCAAGAGCTTCCATTCCCAGATAATCCTTGGCAACCTGCATCAATGAAATTCTTGTAATACTCGGAAGTATGGATGATGATTTTGGAGTTACGAATTTATCATCCTTAGTTATTCCAAAGAAGTTGGCAGCTCCAACCTCGTCAATTTTTGTATGAGTTGAAGGATCGAGATAAATGCAGTCAGCAAATCCTTTTTCAACAGCCTCGTGATGAGAATATAAGCTTGCCGCATAGTTTCCGCCAACCTTATTTTTTCCTGTTCCGTGAGCGGCAGCTCTGTCAGCCTCTGTTGTTGTAAAGTTTACAGGACTCATTCCGCCTTTGAAGTAAGGTCCCACAGGCATACAGAACACTCCGAATATATATTCAGGAGCAGGCCTTACACCTATGTTATCACCTATACCGATTACAAATGGTCTCAAGTACAATGTTGCTCCTGAGCCATAGGGAGGTACCCAAGCTTCATTAGCCTTAACAACCTGCATGCACGCATCTATAAATTTTTCAACAGGAACAGCCGGCATCAATACCTTTTCACAGCTTCTCTGCATTCTCTTCGCATTCTCGTCAGGTCTGAAAAGCTGAACTCCACCGTCCTTTGTTGCGTATGCTTTAAGTCCCTCGAAGCATTCCTGTCCATAGTGCAAGCATGTGGAGCCTTCGCTTATTGCTATCTTATTATCCTCAACAAGCTGTCCGTCATCCCATTTTCCGTCTTTCCAGTAAGATATATATCTTTTGTCTGTCTTAATGTAGCTGAATCCCAGTTCTGCCCATTTGATATCTTTTTTCTGCATTTCTCTTCCTCCTTTATTTCTATCATTACATCCTATTATATAGTCTGATGGCATACTTTTCAAGTATATACATAAAAAAGCTATGGAAGACTTCCCCTTGCTGAGATAGCCTTCCATACTGCATTATTCAATAAATTTTTATAAATTTCGTCAAATATTTCCCGGGTAATTAAATTCCCAATTCTTCCTTTACATCCCTGAATGCATTTAATGCAAAGTCCAAGTCCTCTTTTGTATGGGCAGCAGATATCTGAGTCCTTATTCTGGCCTTTCCTTTAGGAACCACAGGGAAGTAGAATCCAACTGCATACACTCCCTTTTCCAGTAGCTTTTCCGCCATTTTTTGGGATAAAACTGCATCTCCCAGCATAATAGGCACTATTGGATGTTCTCCTTCAATAATTGACAACCCAATTTTCTTGATTTCCTGTCTGAAATATTTTGTATTTTCCTCGAGCCTATCCCTGTACTCAGTGCTTTCTGTAAGCATTTCAAGAACCTTTAGCGATGCTCCAGCTATAGAAGGTGCCAATGTGTTTGAGAACAGATATGGTCTGGAGCGCTGTCTCAGCAGATCGATTATTTCTTTTCTTCCGCTGGTGTAGCCGCCGCTCGCACCGCCTAATGCCTTGCCAAGAGTTCCTGTTATAATATCCACCCTGTCCATTACGCCTCTGTATTCATGAGTTCCTCTTCCCGTCTTGCCCACAAATCCTACGGCATGGCTGTCATCCACCATTACAATGGCGTTGAATTCATCTGCGAGGTCGCATATTCCCTGCAGGTTTGCAATTATTCCGTCCATTGAGAAAACTCCGTCCGTGGCAATAAGCTTTATTTTCGCTCCGTCCTTATCTGCCTGAACAAGCTGCTCTCTCAGGGACTCCATATCATTGTTCTTGTATCTGTATTTCTTTGCCTTTGCCAGCCTTACACCGTCAATTATACTGGCATGATTTAATTCGTCGCTTATAATTGCGTCATTTTCTGTTGTGATGGTCTCAAACAAACCTCCGTTTGCATCAAAGCATGAAGAATATAAAATCGTGTCATCCATACCTAAAAATTCACTTATTTTCTGCTCAAGAAGCTTGTGAATTTCCTGGGTTCCGCATATGAATCTCACTGATGAAAGACCATATCCCCATGAATCAAACGTAGACTTGGCAGCTTCAATAACTTCTCTGTTATCAGCAAGCCCAAGGTAGTTGTTTGCACACATGTTGAGAACTCCGTCTACCTTTGTTGTATTAATTCTGCTTCCCTGAGGTGTTGTAATTATCCTTTCATTCTTCCAAAGGCCGCTTTCCTTTATTTCATTCAAAATGTCTGAGTAATATTGTTTTTCTTTGTACATAGCTCCTCCTTATAAATTACTTCCGCTTTTCAGTCCAGTCCAAAATAACCTTGCCTGATTTTCCGCTGATCATTGCTTCAAATCCTTTTTCAAACTCCGTATAGTGGTATCTGTGCGTAATAATAGGTGAAACATCCAGACCTGCCTTAATCATGGCCTGCATCTTATACCATGTTTCAAACATTTCTCTTCCGTATATTCCTTTAATTTTAAGTCCGTTGAAAACAAGCTTGTTCCAGTCAATTGAAACATTATCCTCCTGAAGTCCAAGCATTGCAATTTTTCCGCCATGCGCCATATTGTCAATCATCATGTTGAGCGCGGCATCATTGCCTGACATTTCCATTCCAACATCAAAGCCTTCCTTCATTCCCAGCTCGTTCATTACATCTGTGATACTTTCCTTACTAGTATTGACAGTTCTGAAATTACCCATTTTTTGAGCAAGCTCAAGTCTTGTGTCATTAATATCCGTCACCACCACAAATCTGGCTCCGGCGAACTTAGAAATAGCCGCCGCCATAATACCTATGGGACCCGCTCCCGTAATAAGTACATCTTCACCAAGTACATTGAATGACAGTGCCGTGTGAGCAGCATTGCCAAATGGATCGAAAATGCTGTACAGCTCTTCCGGCAATGATTTGTCACAAAGCCATATATTCGCAGCCGGCAAAGCAACATATTCTGAAAATATCCCTGTCCGGTTTACACCCACACCCTTTGTATCCTTGCAGAGGTGTCTTCTTCCCGCAAGACAGTTCCTGCACTTGCCGCAAACAATATGTCCTTCCCCCGAAACTAAATCTCCCACATGCAGTTCCTTGACACCCTTTCCTACCTCGACAATTTCACCTACGAATTCATGTCCTATTGTCATAGGAACAGGTATTGTTTCCTGTGCCCACTTATTCCAAACATAAATGTGAACATCAGTACCGCATATTGATGTTTTGTGCATCTTTACAAGAACCTCTCCCTCTTCTGGAACGGGAATATCAACCTGTTCAAGCCATAAGCCCGGTTCTCTGTATCTTTTCACAAGCGCATCCATTTTGGCCATTCTCTCACCTTCCTTATAAACAAACGTTTTTCTTAATAAAATAATACTTCATATTTGTTTTCATGTCAAGAGCCAGTTGAATGATTTGTACACAAATCATAAACAGATACCGATCGGTATCTG
>DNNV01000048.1 GCA_003497505.1 Clostridiales bacterium
GGGAGCCATGGGTTCAGGAATGGCTAAAATGCTTCTGAAAAAACAAGGTGTTGAAATAGTAGGAGCCATTGATATAGGTGCAAAGCTTGGCAAATCTGTTTATGAGCTGGTCGGAGTAGAAAGAGGAGACCGCCCGGACGTAATAGTAGGGACACCTGAAGAAGTAATTAAAGAAAAATGTGCCGATGTGTGTCTTTGTGTAACGGACTCATTTACGGCAAAAGCATTTGACAAATTTAAGTTTGTCATGGAAAAAGGAATCAACGTTATATCCAGTGCCGAGCAAATGGCTTATCCTCAGGCACAGGAGCCGGAGCTTGCTAAAGAGTTAGACAGAATAGCAAAGGAAAACGGCGTATCAATTTTAGGAACGGGAATTAACCCGGGATTGATAATGGATTTACTGGTTGTTGTAATGACAGGATGTTGTGAATCCGTTGACCATATTTTAGCTAAAAGAGTCAACAGTCTGTCACCTTTCGGACCTACAGTAATGGAGGAGCAGGGAATAGGCTTAACATTGGACGAGTTTAACAAAAAAATAGAGAATGATGAACTGTCAGGACACGTTGGATTCCATGAATCAATAAGCATGATTGCCGAGGCAATAGGCTGGAATGTTGAAAAAATTACCCAGTCTATGGAGCCTATTGTTACGGATGTTGATAGAAAAGCTCCGTATGGTTTTGCAAAGGCAGGAGATGTTGCAGGTGTTGCAATGAAGGCAGAAGGTTTCATTGATGGACAGGTGAAAATTGATATGGAACATCCACAGCAGATAGAGCCGGAGCAGGTCAATGTAAAAACAGGCGATTATGTAATAATCAAGGGTACACCGGACATCAACATGGTTAATTCACCGGAAGTTCCGGGAGGAATCGGTACAATTGCAATGTGTGTAAATATGATACCTCAAATAATAAACGCAAAACCTGGATTAAAAACAATGATTGATCTTCCGGTGCCGAGAGCAATAATGGGCGACATGAGAGACCTTATAGATTCTGACTGCAAAATCGTAAAATAGATACTGATTCTGTTAGTAAGCGGAAACGCATTAATTATACTATAAAAATTATAAGGAGGATTTTAAAATGCAAAACGTAAAAGTAATTATTTGGGGACTTGGAGCAATGGGTTCCGGAATGGCTAAAATGTTATTGAACAAAAAAGGTGTTGATATCGTAGGTGCAGTTGGAAGAGGCTCAAAGATAGGCAAGAGCATGTATGAGCTTATCGGTGTTGAAAGAGGAGACAGACCTGAGGTTTTAGTCGGAGCTGCTGAAGATGTAATTACAGAAAAAGCTGCTGACGTTGTTTTATGCTGTACAGACTCATATACAAAGGTTGCTTTCGAAAGATTGAAATTTGTTTTGGAGAAAAAAATAAACGTTGTATCAAGTGCAGAAGAAATGGCATACCCGCAGGCACAATCTCCGGAACTTGCTAAGGAATTAGACGCTTTAGCTAAGGCAAACGGAGTTTCGATAATCGGAACAGGAATCAACCCTGGACTTATAATGGATTTACTTGTTGTTGTAATGACAGGCTGCTGCGAATCAGTTGACAGCATAGTTTCAAGAAGAGTTAACAGTCTTTCTCCATTTGGACCTACAGTTATGCAGGAACAAGGAATAGGCATCACAGTTGATGAATTCAAAAAAGGCGTTGAAACAGGACACCTGGCAGGACACGTAGGATTCCAGGAATCAATCAGCATGATAGCAGATGCAATCGGCTGGAAAGTTGATAAAATAACTACTTCTATGGACCCTATAGTTACAGACGTTGACAGAAAATCTCCTTATGGTTTTGCAGATGCAGGTAATGTGGCAGGCGTTGCAATGAAAGGCTTCGGATACATTGACGGAGAATTGAAAATTGAAATGGATCACCCGCAGCAAATCGAACCTGAACAGGTTGGAGTGCAGACAGGCGACTATGTTATCATCAAAGGTGTTCCAAACATCAATATGGTTAACTCACCTGAAGTTCCGGGAGGAATCGGAACAATTGCTATGTGCGTAAACACAATTCCTAATATAATCAATGCCAGACCGGGTCTGAAGTCTATGATAGACCTGCCTGTTCCAAGAGCAATAATGGGAGATATGAGAGACTTAATCGACCCAGAATGTAAAATAGTTAAATAGTAAATTAAAATATGGACAATAGCCGGGATTGGCTGTTGCCCATGCTTATTCAGAATAAAATATAATAATAATTAAGGAAGTGCAGAAATGATTAAAAAAGGCGAATGGGTTTTAATACACAGAAACGTATTGGAACCGTCACAAAGAGCTCCGCAGGTTCCTGAGGATACAAAGAATGTTCCATTGGAAATGTGGCTTAAGGGATATCTCCAAGAAGATGCAAATATTGGAGATGAAGTAACAGTATTGACAAGAACCAAAAGAATAGAAAAAGGTACACTGCTGGAAGTAAATCCGTACTACAAACATGATTTTGGCACATTTGTTCCCGAACTTTTACAGATAAGTGACCAAGTGAAAGAAATATTATTCGGAGGTGCCGACAATGAGTAAAGACATGAGCTATGCAGGCGTGATGTCCAGAAGACCCGAGATAATGAAAAAAGCTGCAGGATTGGATTTCTCAGAATTCGAAAGCGGATCAATAGCATTCGACTATGAAAGAATGATGAGAGAAGCAGGCTTTACAATAGAAGAAATACAAAAAATCCAGTCAGAGCACGGAGTAGGAAACACTCCTATAATAGAGCTTAGAAACCTGACAGCGCTGGCAAGAAAGCTTGCACCCGCAGGAAAAGGCGCAAGAATATTCATAAAAGACGAAGCATCAAACGCATCAGGCAGCTTCAAGGCAAGAAGAGCATCCACGGCAGTATATCAGGCATGGAAGTTAGGCTACAAAGGAGTAGTAACTGCAACAAGCGGAAACTACGGAGCAGCGGTGGCATCACAGGCAGCAATGTATGGACTGAAATGCATAGTTGTTCAGGAATGCTACGATTCAAACGGAGTAGGCCAGCCTGAGATTATAGAAAAAGCAAGAAAGTGCGAAGCACTGGGAGCAGAAGTAGTACAGCTTTCCGTAGGACCAGAGCTGTTCTATTCATTCCTTACAATACTTGAAGAAACAGGCTACTTCAACGCATCACTGTACACACCATTTGCAATAGCAGGGGTAGAAACATTAGGTTATGAAATAGCAATGCAGTTCAGAGAAAAATACGGCAAGGATCCTGATGTTGTAATGTGTACAAATGCAGGAGGAGGAAACCTCACAGGAACAGCGAGAGGCCTCAGAAAAGCAGGAGCAGAATCAAAGGTAGTAGCAGTAAGCGTTGACCTTTCAGGATTGCACATGGCTTCAGACAACCAGTTTAACAAGAAGTCATTCACAACAGGACATACAGGCTTTGGAATGCCGTTTACAACATGGCCTGACAGATCCGATGTACCTCGTTCAGCAGCGAGACCAATGAGATACATGGACAAATACGTAACAGTACATGAAGGTGAAGTATTCTACATGACAGAAGTATTGGCATGCTTAGAAGGACTAGAAAAAGGACCTGCGGGAAACACAGCTCTTACAGCTGCATTTGCAATGGCGCAGGAGCTTGACCAGGACCAGATGATAGTAGTTCAGGAAACAGAATACACAGGAGCAGGAAAGCACGTACAGCCACAGCTTTCATTTGCGAGAAAGAACGGAATCGAAATCATATTCGGAGATCCGAAGGACGAAGTGCCGGGCAAGAACATAATTCTTCCATCACATCCGTCAATGATAAAAGTAAACGAAGCAGACCTGAACCACATGAGAAAGTCATTGATTAAAAATGCTTTGACTAACTACAATGTTACACCAAATGAAGCCGACATTGCGTTCCTGGCTGAAGAAACAAACACTGACGCTGAATTTGTAAAAGGCGTTATAGCATCATTGTAAAATTAAAATTTATTGAAGGGGATGTTGCATAAGTGCACTGTGCGGCAGCCCCATTTGCTGATTATTGAATAATTACGGGAGGAATTAAAATGAAAAGAGCAGATGATTACGAACAAAGAAGAGTTCATTTAGCGAATCTGTCGGATGAAGAGCTATATGAGAGATTTTGGAATTTAGCGGAACAAATAGTTGACCCTCTGTTAGAGCTAGGCAGAAAGAACACAACTCCGTCAGTTGAGAGAAGCGTTCTCTTGAGAATGGGATTCTCAAGCCTTGAGGTTAAGCCTATAGTTGAAGGTGTTATGAACAAGGGCTTAATGAAAAAAGGTGCAGGTAACGTTGTGTGGAGATTGTCCAAGAAGCTTGGATGCTCTGTTCGTGAAGCAGGTCTTGAGCTTGCAAACGGCAGGCACTGGGATGATGTGGACACATTATTTTAAGGAGGGCATGAGATGAAACTTGATCCAAACAAAAAGATTGATATAAAAGAACTTTTAAAAGACTTAGATAAATATGAACCAAGAAGACGCGGATGGCACTGGAGAGAGGGAAGAGGCGAAACTCAGACAGTTGGTGATTTTGAATATCACGAAGCTTCTCAAAGCTTGAAGAACTCAGTTCCACTTCCAGGCAGCAGAGGATTTGGATATATTGACCCTCAGCCGGACTGCGTAATAACTACGGAAATAGCTTCAGGAAGATTTGAAGATGATATAAGAAGAATGCGTATGGCTGCATGGCACGGTGCTGACCACATAATGGTTATCAGAACTGCAGGACAGTCACATATAGATTCATTGCTTGAAGGAACCAACCAAGGTATAGGCGGTATAATGGTTACAAGAAAGCAAGTAAGAGCAAGTAGAAAAGCATGTGATATGATAGAAGATGAAGTTGGTCGTGAGATTAATTTCCACTCATATATTTCAGGTGTTGCAGGTCCGGACATTGCGGTTATGTTTGCCGAAGAAGGTGTAAACGGAGCTCACCAGGACCCTCAGTACAACGTATTGTACAGAAACGTAAACATGGTAAGAAGCTTTGCTGACGCATGCGAAGCCAAGAAGATAATGGCATGGGCAGGAATACTCCAGATAGACGGAGCTCACAACGCCAATGCAACAGCTATGAAAGCATGGAAAGTAATGCCTGAATTGATGGTTCAGCATGCTATTAACTCAATGTTCTCAAGAAAAGTAGGAGTTAAGCCGGAAAACATTGCATTGTCAACTGTTCCTCCTACAGCTCCTCCTGCACCATGCATGAGATTAGACTTACCTTATGCAGTTGCTCTTCGTGACTTGTTCAGAGAATACAAGATGAGAGCTCAGCAAAATACAAAGTATATGGAATCAGATACTCGTGAAGCTGCTGTTACGCACACAATGAACATGATGATTTCGAGACTTACAAGTGCTGATATCCAGTCTACAATCACTCCTGACGAAGGAAGAAACGTGCCGTGGCACTATAACAACATCGCTGCTTTAATGACAGCTAAGCAGTCTCTTACAGGCATGGATGGCCTGAGAGAAATGGTTAAGCTTGACAGAGAAGGCGTGCTTGGAAAGGAAGTAAGAGAGCTTAAGGAAAGAGCGATATTGTTCATGGAAGAGGTTCTTGAGGTAGGCGGATTCTTCAAGGCAGTTGAGCAGGGATTCTTCGTTGACAGCGGTAAATATCCTGAAAGAAACGGAGACGGTATAGCGAGAGAAATCGAAGGCGGAATAGGTTACGGCTTTGTATATGAAAGAGACGAGGACTATTTTGCACCTGTATCAGTTCACTATGGATATAACAATATTCCGGCTGAATTTGAAAAAGCAAGTGATGCAATAGGCGGAGATACATTTGAAGACCGTTCAAAGATAGTATACATCGACGAGTTGGATGAACATGATAATGTTAACGTGAGACTCGAAGAAGCTAAAAAATACTATGACACAAACCTTGTAAAACCTGAGGTTGAGTGGAGAGCAGACGGAACGGTGCTCATGTCCATATTCCTTCCGCTGGACGAGAGAACTGCTGAATTCGCGGCAATCAAGGTTGGGGAAAAGATGGGTCTTGAGGACGTGACAGTTGTTCACAAGCAGGCTATGCATCCTTCTGAAGGAACATACTGCGAAGTAAAAGGAAAAGTAAACTTTGACATAGATGTAAACGAGCTTGTTATTCCTGAAAAACCTGAAATAATGTCAGAGGCAGAAATAAGAGAAGACATTCAGGATAAACCGCTGTTCGTAGTTGCAGCTACGGTTGGAGAAGACGAACACTCAGTAGGTTTGAAGGAGACACTGGATATCAAGCACGGTGGTATTGAGAAATTCGGTATCAAGTACGAGTATCTTGGAACTTCATGCCCGGTTGAAAAGCTGGTTGATGCTGCAATAGAAACTAATGCTGCTGCAATTCTGGTAAGTACAATCATAACTCACGATGATGTTCATGTTAAGAATATGAAGAAAATAAATGACCTCTGCGTTGAAAAGGGAATAAGAGATAAGGTTATGATCATATGCGGTGGAACTCAGGTAACTAATGAAATAGCAGTTGAAGCTGGACTTGATGCAGGCTTCGGAAGAGGAACACACGGTATTGACGTGGCAAGTTTCCTTGTAAAAAGAAGAAGGGAAATGAATTAATTTGAAAATAGATGTATTGGTAGCTGAAATAGGCAGCACCACTACAGTAGTCAATGCATTCAATGGAATAGGCACCCAAAGCCCTGTCTTTGCAGGACAGGGCCAGGCGCCTACATCTGTCTTAGAAGGAGATGTGACAGTAGGACTCAAGGGAGCAATTGATTCATTAAGAGAAAGCCTTAAGGCGGATGAATTAACATGGGATGATATGCTGGCTACCAGCAGTGCTGCAGGAGGATTGAAAATGACTGTCCATGGTCTCGTTTATGACATGACGGTCAGAGCGGCTAAAGAAGCTGCTTTAGGTGCAGGAGGAATCATAAAGATGATCACCTCAGGCAAAATGAGAAAAACCGATTTGAAAAAAATACAGGAAATTCAGCCTAACATAATTCTTGTTGCCGGCGGTGTGGACTACGGTGAAAGAGAAACTGCCCTTCATAACATGGAAATGATTCTTTCAATGGGGCTGAAGATTCCCATAATATATGCCGGTAATATTGAGAATCAGGAAG
>DNNV01000044.1:0-1385 GCA_003497505.1 Clostridiales bacterium
ATCAAACAGCAGAATGCTCCCCTTTGTAGCATTTGGTATGAGCTCAGTAATCGTATCCAGAGCTATTGAGTAAATTTCTTCCTCATCAGTAGCCTTCGATATTTTTTCACTGGTCTCAAACAATTTTTTTCTCATATCTTCATATGCGCTCAGTAATTTCTTATTTTTGCGAATCAACCTGTATTCATATATAGAAATAGCAACATATACAATTAACAAAATAAAAAGTATTAACTCAATACTAACCATATGACCTCATCACCAATACTTTAAGTTTACCGTTATTATCAATCAACATAATCATACAAAATAATTATACCACGTCATCAGAATGAAAGGTAATAAAATTTTCTGTCTTTTATATAAAAATGCGCATCTTTTAATATATTATCGGCTTTATATGCAAAAAAATTACATCGATGACGTATTATTTTCCTCTTCATACTTAATCCAATGTGTACCAATTGCGGTGCCCTGTACGATTCACCGTTGCTCAGATTGTATGCACAATTTGCAGAAACAGGATTAAATTCAGAAAGCCGCTTTGCAAGACTGCACAGCGGCTTTTTTATTTTAGCTTGAAGCTCTAATTATACATTATTACATTAAAGCTTTAATGAAATTCTATTAAACCTTTACTTTTTGCTTACGTACAAGCTCTACAAATAATCGTGCAATATCAGGATCAAACTGAGTACCTGTGCATTTCTCAATTTCTTCAACGGAAGATTCCCAAGATAAAGCTCTCCGATATACCCTGTCCTCTGTCATCGCATCGTACGCGTCTGCTACCGCAAGAACTCTAGATAACAGTGGAATTTCCGCGCCTTTTAAACCTTTCGGATAACCTGTTCCGTCCCAACGTTCATGATGGTGTAAAATATATTCAGCAATGTGCTTCAGCTGAGGCGTTGACATAGCTATTCTATACCCAATTTCGGTATGATGTTTCATTTGCTTCCATTCCTCATTTGTAAGTCTGCTAGGCTTATTTAAAATACGATCATCTATTCCAACCTTACCTATATCATGCAACAAGGATAACAATCGAAGATCATCCAAAACTTTTTGCTCTAAGTCAAGATGCTCGCCAATCATATTGGTCAGGCATGTTAACCTTTGACCATGTTCCTCTGTCTCCTGGCTCTTGGCATATAATGTTGCCATAGCTGAAGATACAATGGCATGGTGTGAGCTTTTTTGATTTAACAGCTTATGATGTTTCAGGTGCCCCTCTGAAATCTTTTTGATTTCCTCCATACTTTGTCCATTTGATTCCTTTGTACTGTAACCAATAGGTAGGCTTATTTCGTATCGAGACTGTTTCTCTGTTCTGTTGTGTCTCTCTATCGTTCTTTGGATTTCTACTATCAGGCTATTAGCCT
>DNNV01000044.1:1521-3911 GCA_003497505.1 Clostridiales bacterium
ATAAGTAGCATAAATTCATCTTCGCTCACATGTCCCAACACATCATTTCGCCGGCGGTAGCTTTTAATAAACGCAAGCAAAATTGCTTCCAGTAACTGTGCCTGCTGAATGCGCCTGGCTGCTATATCTTTTGGATGATGGTATTTCATTTAGGCTCTCCCTTTATATGAGAATAGGAGTCTGTCGCCATGCTCCTAAACTTAATAATCCATGGATTTGTTATATAGATTTTCTATTTCCCTGAACTATATTGATATATACCACTCTTTATATACTTACAGCTTTACTGCTTTTTATTTCTTCTTATAGTATAAGAATCCCAATTTACGGATAGTGCAATTACTACATTTCCCTTTTTAATTTGAATTTGTCAACCTGCATTTTTAAGAGAGATGCCTGACTTGCCAGCTCTTCACTTGCAGCCGCACTTTCCTCTGAAGTTGCAGAGTTTGTTTGAACCACCTCTGATACCTGCATTATACCTTGATTTATCTGCACAATGCCTGACGCCTGTTCGTTAGAAGCTGCAGCGATATTGCTTACTAAATCAGCCACCTGTCCAATATCTCCTACAATCTTGGCAAGTGCACCAGCGGTTTCATTCGCAATATCACTTCCGCTTTCAACCTTTTTGATAGAATTTTCAATCATATCTGTAGTTTCTTTAGCTGCCTCTGCTGAACGTGCCGCCAGATTTCTTACCTCCTCTGCAACAACCGCAAAGCCCTTGCCGTGTTGGCCTGCCCGTGCTGCTTCGACAGCGGCATTGAGAGCCAATATGTTAGTTTGGAATGCAATATCATCAATTACCTTAATAATCTTAGAGATGTTGGTTGATGAATAGTTGATTTCTTGCATTGCCTTGAGCATCTCTCTCATTTGCTGATTTCCAGCTTCCGCATTGGCTTTTGCTGATTCTGCCAGTCTACTGGCTTGACTTGCATTATCAGCATTTTGTTTAGTTTGAGATGATATTTCCTCTATGGAAGCTGAGAGCTCTTCGATTGAACCGGCTTGTTCAGTAGCACCTTGAGAAAGTGCGATGCTGGACTCAGACATCTGCTCAGAGCCTGCTGATACCTGTTCTGATGCAAGAGCAATGCTCGTCAGAACTTCATTGTTCTTTTCTACCAATTCGTGAAGTTTTTTGCCAAGCAGGTCATCTTCTGATTTAATCTCGACATCAACCGTCAAATCTCCTGCCGCAATTCTCTCTGCAGTAAAAGCCTGACTGCGGATGTTTTCTATCATATTGCTAAATGACTGCATCAGCTTACTTATTTCATCCTTGGCAGTAGTTGCCTCAATATTAATATTTACATCACCCAAGGCTAGTTTGTCGGCTGCTTCCTCTAACTTTTTAACAGGATTAGAAATAATCCTTGATATAAACATACCAAGTGCCATCGATATTACTACACCTGCAATAATTAAGACTGCCATCGTTAAAATAGATGTTTTTGCCGCAGCCGAATTTACATCCGATGCCGCACTTGCCAATTCTATTTTTATGCTGATCAATTCATCAATTGCACGCGAAACTTCTTCATTCAAAGGCGCTCCTTCCACAGATACCATGTTAAGAGCCTGATCCTTTTGATTTGTCATAGCAAGCTGAATCACATTTTCCATATAGACAGGAAACCGATTTGTCATTACATCATTGAAGGTGTCATATGCATTTTTGATCCTTGGATCTTTGATCGATTTACCGAATTGCTGTAAACCTTCTATTACAGCTTTATAATTTTCATTGATTGTCGCAGCGCTCTGATTTTTTGATGCAATATCATCCAAAGCGATGATTTCCCTTAACCCAACCCGCAATGACTGGTACCCCTGAGTAACTGGAATTAATTCTGAAAGCTGAACAACATGCCTTTCATACATTTCAGTGTCTAAACGATTGATATTATTTATGTTAATAATGCCAACAAGCCCTATCATACCGGCGATAAGGGCTACAATAATAAAAGCAAGTATTAATTTTGCAGAGATTTTTAAATTATAGAACCATTTCATATAAACGGCCTCCTTAATATTATTATTATCAAATCAACTAACGCTGTTCAAAAGCTCTTTTTCTTCGTCCCCCAAAAACCTTTCGCAATCTAAAAGTAATTTGATATCATTTCCGATCCTTCCTATCGCTTTTAAATAGCTTGACCCACAACTTTTCATGTCGGGAGGGGATACAATATCCTCTTCCTGTATTTCCAAAACCTCTGACACACTGTCTACAATTAATCCAACAGAAGTAGCTTTGGAATCTATTACAATAATACAAGTCCTGCTATCGTATTTACGAAGCGGCTTTTTAAAACGAAGCCGTACATCCATAACAGGAATGATCTTGCCACGCAAATTAATAACTCCTATAATATTTTCAG
>DNNV01000336.1 GCA_003497505.1 Clostridiales bacterium
ACACGACGGTCTTCCGATCTCCTCTCACCTAAGCCCGAGCTTTTAACAGAAGAAGCAATCAGGTACGCACCGATTACCAAGTACATAGTGCTTCCAATCCATGGAGAAAATACAACCGCTGGCTCTGCAACCTTAAAAATTACAAGCAACGCTAAATATAAGCCCGAGGCATATCCCGGCTGCACAATCTGGAACGCCCAAAATACAACGGTCATAAACGTCAGTCCAAGACACATCTTCCCTTCCTGTCCCAGTCCCTGCAATGGCACGATGTTTACAAAAACTGCCGCTGAAACGCCCAATATTAAGCCAATTATATCTTTGTTTTTATACATGGTTTTATCTCCGTAAATTCTTGATGTATTTTAGGTTCAGCCATAAAGAATAGTCCCTATATTATCAGTAAGCTTAGGATATCAGATAGTTAAGGTTATACCTGGAATTTTTTATTTTATCGCTAATCCAAAGATATAAATGGTATAATCAGCGCGGCGTACCTTTTTCATTTTAATCTAATTTTGTACAGCTCTTTTGTATCTTCTTTAAATGAGTGAATACTATATCCTGAAGAGTCTGCGGGTATTTCATAGACAAGGTACCCTATTTCTTTTATATCAGGCGATAATTTTCTATTTTCAATATAGTTGTCTATATTGCCGATTGTATAAGAGTAAGAATTAAACTCACGACTTTTATCGTCTACAAGCTTCAAGTCCGGTGAAAAAGCAAAGGAGTTATCCGTTGTGTTTTTAAGTTCCAGTACAACCAATACAAACTTTGCACCTTCTGCTGACTCTGCTGTTGAACCGTAATATGAACTGATTGATTGCTTTTCTTCAGCACTGATTATTTTCAAATCAAGTGTTTCAAAAGCAATTTCATCGCCGATTTCTTTATGAACAATTATAATTTCCCCGTTTGTTGTCGAAGAGACAGTACAGGCAGATAAATTAATGATTATGAAGAGAATCACTCCAATATAATATGCAAAGGGAATTTTATTTGTCTTTATGTATTTGCTCCTTATTCCATCAGTTAAAATTCTATTCATAATACTCCTTCTAAATACAATCATATTGGTTCCACTTATCCGACTCTGTTTACTATCCTGCTTGTGTTCCATTGGGAACTGTTTTTTTCGGCGCTAAATTTACCACAAACAAAGCCTGTTTGCCTTCTATTTCTTTTGGGTTCTCTCTTTCCTTTTTCATTCCGACAAGAATAGTACGCTCAAACGAGCCAAAATCAACAGTGAGTTTGACCATTTTATTGGATTCAACAATGTCTTCAACAAGCTTAATTGTACCAACCCTGTTATCAATTTTTTCTAAATCATTCATAGTGATTTCCGGTTTTTCACCATAACATCTCCTCATCCTTAGAATTAAGATATATAATTGTTTTTTCCCGAATAGGCATTTATAGTTCCACAACAAGTAACAGTTGTGTTTCATATAACTATTATATCACAATATACATTATTGGGGAATATTTAATTCGAGCTTCGAACACACTATTGACAATTTGGTCTATTCAGTATAGACTTGTAATGTGAAGTCTATGCTGAATAGACCAAGGAGGTTTATCATGAAGGAATATAAACTTGCAGAAAGTGAAGAAAAATTTGCAGAATTAATTTGGCAGAATGAGCCAATTGGTTCCGGTGCTCTTGTGAAGCTATGTGAAAAAGAAATGAACTGGAAAAAGTCTACAACATATACGGTACTGAAAAAATTATGTGAAAAGAGCATTTTTCAAAATGAAAATGCTGTGGTCACATCTCTGATTACAAAAGACGAATATTACGCTAAGCAAAGTATATGCTTTGTTGAGGATACCTTTGGAGGGTCGCTGCCAAAATTTATAACAGCTTTTATCAGCGGTAAAAAATTAAGTGAGCGTCAGGCTGAAGAATTGAAAAGATTGATTGATGAACACAAGGAGGTATAGAAATGAGCCAACTATTTCTTACTGTTTTAAATATGAGCCTTACGGCAAGCTATGTAATACTTTTTGTGATACTTGTCAGACTTGCTCAGAAAAGCACCTAAGGTTATCCCTTATGCGCTATGGGGTGTGGTGGCATTTCGCCTTATAATCCCATTTTCCTTTGAAAGCATGTTTAGTCTTATGCCGCATGCTGTTCCAATCCCCCATGATATTATCTATCAGCAAGGACTGCAAATTAACAGTAGGATAGAATTTATAGATACATTTGTCAACAAATCACTTCCCGCTCTTACTGCTGAAGCGAGTGTAAATCCACTTCAGATTTATACAAAAATGGGTGCTTATATCTGGATTTTAGGAATAATGGTATTGCTTGCTTATAGCCTTGTATCTATTTTTATTTTGAAAAAGCAGCTAAAAAGTGCACAATTAATAGAAAAGGGTATCTTTGAAGCCAAGAATTTGAAAACACCGTTTGTACTTGGGATAATAAGACCCAAGATATATTTACCCGTTGGGCTTAACGTTGAAGAAAGAAGATATATTTTACTACACGAACAGACCCATATCCAACGAAAAGACCATGTCATTAAGGTATTAGCTTTCCTGATATTGTCCATACACTGGTTTAATCCCCTTGTGTGGATTGCGTTTATGTTGATGAGCACGGATATGGAGCTGTCCTGCGATGAACAGGTACTGAAAAAAGTTAATGCAGATATTAAAAAACTGTATGCTAATTCATTATTGTCGCTTGCCACTGGTGGGCATATCTTAAATGGAAGTCCACTTGCTTTTGGCGAAGGAAATGTGAAAGGGAGGATTAAAAACGTGTTAAATTATAAAAAGCCAAGATTTTGGGTGATTGCTTTATCGGTCATTATTGCAACAGCTGTTGGAATTGGACTTTTGGTAAATCCTTATAGCCCAAATCCAGATTTGATAACAGGATACATTGTAATAGAAGATAATCTATTATATCTTGATGAGGTTGAAATTATTAGAATGGAAGACAAAGAGCGAATAGAAGAACTTGGATTGAAAGATACTGATATGCCAAATGGATATTCTATTTATAATGCAGATGTGGAAAAACAAACTTTTGAGCTGACAAAAAAAACAACATATACATTTGTTGATTATAACCTTCTATTTGTTAAAGAAGAGGATGGAGACAGAATTTATACAACTACCAAAAAAGAAGATTTTATTCAACATTTAAATACATCCTATTCTGATTCACCGCCGGCACAGAAAGTTCCTTTTTTTCTTGAAGTAAAAGATGGTAAAGTAATAAGCATTATTGAAAAATTTGAATTTACAATTTGACTTTATAAGACAATTACAGGCAATTAAACAGAAGCATATCAAATCTTACTCGAATAAGTCACGGATAAATGCCGCGGACTGTTTCACGGATGGATATGCTTCTTTTTAAGCCGAGACATAAAGGTCATCGAGGCTTACCCCTTCTAAATCTCAATTTTAACTTTATATTTATCCATCCATGTATTAATCTGGATAAAGTAAGCAATCAGCTGCGGGCCTGTCATTAATTGTCCATACCAAGGCTTTTCAAATGATTTACCACCTGTATCTACTATCTCATTAACTTTCTTGTAATCTATCAGCTGGTGAATTGGAGAGTTCTTATCAGAAAGAATTTCTTTCATCCACTTTTGAACGGCTTCTGTATAATCCTTATGATGTGTTTTTGGATACGGGCTTTTATTCCTTTCAATTATTTCGTCAGGCAATATACCTCTAAGAGCTTCTCTTAATACTCCCTTTTCTCTTCCGTTATAGAATTTAAACTTGTTAGGTATATTATAAGAATATTCTACTATTCGATAATCTGCAAAAGGCACCCTAACCTCAAGGCTATTGTACATGCTCATTCTGTCCTTCCTGTTAAGCAAGGTCATCATAAACCATTTAATATTTAAATAAAACAATTCCCTCATTCTTGCTTCTTCTTTAGATTCGCCTGCTAACTTTGGAACTTTTTTGATTGTATCACTATATCTTTGGGATACATATTCTTCTAACGGTAATTTAAAGAATTCTTTGTTGATTATTTCATTGCGTTCTTTTGATGATTTAGACCACGGGAAAGTATCGGCATTAATATCTTCAGGACGTGTAAACCAAGGATAACCTCCAAATATCTCATCGGCACATTCGCCGGACAGAGCTACAGTTGAATTTTTCCTAATTTCTTTGCAAAATAAAAGTAGTGATGAATCAATGTCCGCCATTCCGGGCAAATCATTTGCCAGAACAGCATGTTTTAATGCTTCAACTAATTTTATATTGTCCAATAAGACAGTATGGTGATTGCTTCCTATAAATTCAGACATCCTCTCTGCCCAGACCTGATCCGAAGTAGGCTGAAAAATACTTGTCTGAAAATATTTATCATTGTCTTTATAGTCGATTGAAAATGTATCAAGTGTTTCTCTTCCTCTATTCTTATAATAATTTGATGCAATTGCAGATATCGCACTGGAATCTAATCCTCCTGAAAGAAATGTACACAAATGTACATCAGATACCAATTGCCTTTCAACGGCATCTATAAGTAAATTTCTTGTCGTTTCAATTGTGGACCGTAGGTTTTCTTCATGTGGCTTCGCTTCTAATTTCCAATATTCATGAATTTTGATAATATTGTCTTTGTAAATTAAATAATGTGCCGGAGCAATTTCTTTTATATCCTTGAATACACCATTGCCGAGAGTTCTTGCAGGTCCGAGTCCGAATATCTCCATTATTCCCTCTTCGTCTATTACAGGCTCTACTAACGGATTTGCCAGCAATGTTTTTATTTGAGAGCCAAATATTAAATTATTGTTTTTAATGCTGTAAAATAACGGCTTTACTCCAAGGGGATCTCTCGCTAAAAATAATGTTTTTTCATTTTCATCCCAAACTCCAAAAGCATATATGCCATTTATATGATGTACGCAATCAGGTCCCCATTCAATAAATGAAACTAATAACACTTCTGTATCTGAATAGGAATTAAACCTATGTCCTTTTGACTTAAGTTCATCTCTGACTTCATCCGTATTATAAAGCTCACCATTATATACCATTACATATTGTCTTCCTCCTACCTGACGTTCCATAGGCTGTTTGCCACCCTCAGGATCTACAATAGTTAAACGCCTATGTCCAAATAAAACATTTTCAGATTTAAAATATCCACAATCATCGGGACCTCTTTCCTTAAGTGTTTCTGTCATCTTTTCCATGATATTTATTTCATCCGAAAAATTAATATTTGTATTTACCCACCCTACTATTCCGCACATCTATTTTCCTCCTGCTTTTAATTTAATAAAAATATTTTATGTGGAAAAAAATTAATTGTGATGAATTTTACTTAATCATCAGTCCTTTACGCCCTTCTTAGCATCTATTTGAGAGCTCCTTTAAT
>DNNV01000216.1 GCA_003497505.1 Clostridiales bacterium
TTTCGAGGAGTTCGATATTGAGATAACAGACAGAATACCTGTGGAATTCAGATGTGAATGCTCTGAAGAAAGAATGGAGCAGGCGCTGATATCAATCGGAAGAGACGACTTGAAGCAAATTATTGAGGAAGACGAGGAAATTGAGACAGTATGCCATTTCTGCAATAAGAAATATCTGTTCCGAGGAGAAAAACTGGAGAATATAATAAAATATATTGAAGGACAATAGTTTATAGCTACAGAAATAAATATCTATATAATTAAAGCTATTCGTATGGCGTAATATATAAACGAATAGCTTTTTATATATAAACACAAAAGAAAATATTTAAAATGATAATTAATGATTGCTTTAAATAGCTATTTTTTCTATAATAAATATATAGTATTGAAAAGTTTTATTAATATAATACAGGGTTTCCTGTAGCGGAGAAATAAAATGGAGGGACGTATGAAGTATCTGGCAAAGGATGAATCAAAATGTATCCAGTGCGGAAATTGTGAGGAGGTATGTTCAAAGACATATTTCAAAATCAATGACAGGGCTAAATCCTGTATTCAAATTAATGAAAGGGATGGAAATCCTGAAATCAATGTGTGCGATCAATGCGGCGAATGCATTGATATTTGTCCTGTAATGGCTATTTCGAGAGACAAGCTCGGAGTTGTAAGGATAAATAAAAAGATCTGTGTGGGATGCTTCATGTGTGTTGGATTCTGCTCCAAGCTGTCTATGAGGCAGCATGATGAATATATAGAGCCGTTCAAATGCATATCATGCGGATTGTGTGCAAAGCAATGCCCTTCAGAAGCAATTTTCATGGCTGAAAAAGACGATTCTGAAGCATTAGAATTACAATTGGATAAAGTATTCAGCAAATAGGAGGGCGAAATGGATATTAGAAAATTAAAAGAAAACCATAAATTGCTTAAGGAATATAAATATGAATTAGGCAAAGTAGATAAAGGTTATGCAAATAGAACTCTTTATGTTAATATTTCCAATAATACCATTAAAGAAAAGCCAGTTACTGATTTTATGAAGGATAAATTTGTTGGCGGTAAGGGATTTGGCATGTGGTATCTGTGGAATGCAGTGACACCTACAACAAGGTGGAATGAGCCTGAAAATGAAATAGTCATAGCAGGAGGACCGGTTTGTGGGATAACTCAGTATGCTGGCACCGGCAAATCATTAGTATGCAGTCTATCTCCATTAACAGATATTCCTATAGATTCAAATGTAGGGGGGTATTTTGGCCCTTTGCTGAAGTTTGCAGGTTTTGATGCTTTAGAAATTCAAGGTAAAGCTGAAAAAGATATAATAGTTTATATAGATGGAAATACAGGAGTTGTAACCATAGAGGAAGCTCCTCTTGAAGCTATAGATGGGCATGTACTAGGTGAACAATTAACGGAAATGTATGCTGACAATGAAGCAGATAAAAGAAATGTTGCGGTTGTTACAGCAGGCACAGGTGCTGAACATACCAGATTTGGGCTTTTAAACTTTACATTTTATGACCCTCGTAGAAAAGTTACAAGATTAAAACAAGCGGGCAGAGGCGGAATTGGAACAGTTTTTAGAGACAAAAAATTAAAGGCCTTAATTATTAAGTTCAGCAATGTAAAAGGCGATTTAAACAATGCTTTCGACCAAGCTATAATAAATAAGACAGGTATTAAGTATCATAAGGAAATTCATGACCTTGACAGTAAACAAAATAATATGAGAAAAATAGGTACTGCAAACATAATTGAGGTTATGGATGCTTATGATTTACTTCCTGTTATGAATTATCAATATGGCATGCACCCTGATACTCAAAAAATAAAATCAACTGTATTTATAGAAAAATATATCACCCAAGGTGTTCAAGATGGCTGTTGGTATGGTTGCTCAATGGCATGTGCAAAAGCAGCTGATGGGTTTGAATTAAAAACAGGTCCTTACAAGGGACATAAGGTAACTGTAGATGGTCCTGAATATGAAAATGCAGCAGGTTTAGGTTCAAACTGCGGAATATTTGATCCTGAAGGAATTTTAGAATTGAACTTTTATTGCGACACATACGGAATAGACACTATTTCATTTGGAACAGCAACAGCCTTTGCTATGGAATGTTATGAAAGAGGTATTATAAACAAAGAAATTACCTGTGGAATGGAATTGAACTTTGGAAACTTTGAAGCTGCAGTGGAATTATTGCACCAAATGTCAAGAGGTGAAGGCTTTGGTGTAACGGTTGGTCAAGGAATTCATAAAATGAAGAAGCTGTTTGCAGAAAAATATGGTGCAGACCCTGATTTCTTGTTTGACATTGGCATGGAACAAAAAGGCTTGGAATATTCTGAATATATGCCAAAGGAATCATTGGCACAGCAAGGTGGTTACGGCTTAACAAACAAAGGACCTCAGCATGATGAAGCATGGCTTATATTCATGGATATGGTAAACAATCAGATACCTACATTTGAAGATAAGGCAGAAGCTCTTCACTACTTCCCAATGTTCAGAACATGGTTTGGGCTTTATGGATTGTGTAAGCTTCCGTGGAATGATATAGTTCCTGCAGACAACAAATACACATCAGAACCTGCAAAGGTTCCTGAACACGTACAAAATTATTTAGACGTGGTATATGGTGTTACAGGAAAGAAATTAAGCGTTCTTGACATGATTAAGGAGTCCGAGAGAGTATATAACTTCCAAAGAATCTTCAATATTAGGATGGGTAAAGGCTTAAGAGCAAACGACAAAATTCCGTATCGTTCAATGGGGCCTGTTACTGCAGAAGAATATGAATCAAGAAAAGAAAGATATGATAAGCAGCTTGCAGAAAAAATAGGCTATGACCCTGAAGATAAGACAATTGAAGAAAAGATGGCAGTGATGAGAGAATACAGGGAAGACCAGTATGAAAAACTCACAGATGCAGTGTACAAGAGAAGAGGATGGAATTCAAATGGTGTTCCCACATTGGAGCACTTAAAGTATCTTGGAATTGATTTTCCTGAGGTTGTAGAGATAGTGAAGGACCTTCAGTAAGCGGAGGTATGTATGATTAAGCTTAATAACAGAGATTTTCCCTGGGAAGAAGGAATGACTGTAGAGAGTGTGATGCGGGCAAAAAGCTTTACCTATTCAAGGATAATAGTTAAGGTTAACGGTCAGCATGTGGATCAGGAGGACTATTCAAACACTGCCATCAATGATGGTGATGAAGTGCAGATGATTCATCTTCTTGCAGGAGGTTAAAATTATGGAGGCTTGCGTTAATATGCGAGCCTCTTAAGTTTATAAAGAGAATTTTTAGCAGAAGGAGCGGCCATGAACCCCTACGTACCTTACAGTAAACCAGATTTTGTTATAATCGATTATAGAGCAGGCAATGAAATTATAAATTATTTGAATAAATTGAAAATAGAAGTAATAAAGACTGTAAGATGCGAGGATTTACAAGAGCCTGTGAACGGTCATCCAGATATGGTGATTCATCCTGTTGATTACAAGACTGTTGTTGTCGCACCTAATGTATATGACTATTATAAAAATATTTTGGAGCTCAAAGGAATAAAAGTTATTAAAGGTGGAAAAACTCTAAGCAGAAACTATCCCGAGGATATAGCATATAATGTAGCAAGAATAGGGAGATATGCGGTGCACAACACTAAGCATACAGACCAGGTTTTAAAGTATTATTTGGAAGAAGCGGGCGTAGAGTTCATTCATGTGAATCAGGGATATGCAAAATGCTCAACGGCAGCGGTGGGCGAAGGCAGAGCTGTTACATCAGATTTGCAGATACATGAAAAGCTCAAGTCATATAATATAGACTGTATGTATATAAATCCGGAAGTAGTTCTCTTAGAGGGCTACAATCATGGTTTTATAGGAGGCTGTGCAGGTTTGATTAATGAAAATATATTTTTGTCAACAGGTAAAATTCTTGATGAGAATATTTTAAACGCATTAAAAAAATTTATCCGGTCTGCAGGGTATATTTATGAAGAAGCTTCCGACAGGCAAATAATAGATTTGGGATCTCTGATACCGATATGTACTGACGCAACAACGACTGTGCAACCTCCCTGCAAGAGAGGAGTGACTGAGTGGAGCTTTTATCATTAGAGTTAAATGAAAATGAAAATCATGAAATATTCAATAATATTAAGATAATTACCAATCTGGACGAAAGTGATATAAATATAGAAATATTTTCAACAGATGAAGGGAATATAAGAGTAAGATATTTCACAGACGAAAAAATAAATAAAAAAGAGTACATTGAAAAAATAGTGGGGAAAGTAACTAAGCTTTTAATTGAGTACACAAAGCTTGAAAGCATAAATTGCCTTAAGGAAAATTATTTCTATTTTGATGATGAAGAAATGAAGCTGATAATCTCGGATATTGAGGATGAAATAGACAATGATGTCAAAATTCAGCTCATAATAAAAAATAAGTTCAGGGAAATATTAGAGCGGTCGAATCTAATAAATTTAAACGGATTTATTAATTTCAGACTTAAATTTGTAAAGCTGTATGCAGAACAAATAGTTGAAAGATGCATCGACAGCTATCTTATGAAAAAAGAGTATATGGACTTCATAAGCATAATAAAGCTTATTTCTGAGTCGGAAGATGGCGAATATGATGTGGTAAATATAATGTGCAGCAACAATAAGCTTCAGGCATATGACAAGAACATGAAAAAGATAACATATCTTACAAATGTGGAATTTGCCGCTGAAATCAGCAGCAATGCATCCTATGATGAATCTATAATAAATATATTGCTAAGTGTGTCGCCGAGAAAAATAGTGATACATGAAGCAAAAATTGATAAGAAAAATAAAGAACTTCAAAATACCCTAGGGGTTATAAAAAGGATATTTGAAGGCAAGTATGAAATTTGCAGTGGTTGCAGGTACTGCGAGCTGCTATAATATGCGGGTGCCGCAAGGCACCTGTCTTAAGAAATTTTAAGAAAACTACAAGGTTGCAGCATTATAATATGCGTAAAGGGAATATAAAAGGGAGGAATACATATGTCATTTTTAGTTTTAGCAGCATTGATAACGGTAACAATAACAACGTCAATTCATTTGTTAAATATAAAAGAAGCAGAAGCAAATAATGAACAGTAAAATTGATTAATAAAATACAAAAGCATAGGGCTGGTGAGTTCACCGGCCCTATGCTTTAAGTTTTTTATTTAGCCATTATTTCTGTCCATCTTTCGGTATACAAATCGATGAATTTCTGAGGATCTCTGAACATTTCCATCTTTTCGATATCTTCATGAGGAATGTTGAAGGCGTTGTTATTTAAAAGCTCTTCATCAACCTCTTTGATGGCTTCTGTATGGACTGTTGAGTACCATACTTCATTTATATTTTTTACCGTCGCTTCTGTTGAACAGAGGAAGTTTATGAACTTTTCAGCCATTTCCTGATTTTTAGCGTTTGATGGAACAAACATGGCGTCGATCCATATGTTGCTTCCTTCCTTTGGAATTACAAACCCGAGGTTCTCGTTCTCCGACATTGCGGCAACGGCTTCACCTGACCACACAAGGGCCATGTCAGCTTCCTCGGTTACCATTATGGCAGGCGCTCCGTCGGTGAGATATGCCATAATAAGCGGTCTTTGCTCTACTAAAAGCTGTTTTGCTTCATCAAGCTCCTTTTCATTAACCGTGTTCAATGAATATCCAAGAAGCTTAAGGGCTGCTGCAAATGCATCTCTTTGTGAATCCATCATGATAATTCTTTTGCTGTGGTTTTCGTCCCAAAGCATTGACCAGCTGTTGGAGGAAGCATCCACGGTTTTTTGGTTGTAGAGGATTCCCAATGTTCCCCAGAAATAAGGAATAGCATATTCGTTGTTAGGGTCGTAGGGCTGGTTTTTAAAATCCTCGCCTATATATTTGTAGTTAGGAATGTTGTCAAAATTTAATTTATTTACCATTCCTTCGCTTATCATTCTTTCAATCATGTATTCGCTTGAAATTATCAAATCATAGTTTGAAGCTCCGGCTTTTGCCTTGATGTACATTTCTTCCGGAGTAGCGTATGTGTCATACTTAATTTTAACGTTGTTTTCTGATTCAAACTGAGAAATCAGGCTTTTGTCTATATAAATGTCATAGTTCAGGACGCTGATTGTAGGCTTTTCCTCGGAGCTGCATCCTGTGGCCGCAATCAATATAAGACTTAATACGGCAATTATCCAAAATAGTTTTCTTTTCATCACATTACCTCGCTCTTTCTTTTTTTCTTGGATTTTTCCACCCCGTTGGAGCGTTTGTTTATTAATATCATCAGCAGTAATACCACTGTAAGCATTATGGTTGACAGCGCGTTTATTGTGGGGCGCACTCCTCTTCTTGCCATGGAATAAATTACAATGGAAAGATTCGTCACACCCTCTCCTTTTGTGAAGTAGCTTATTATGAAGTCATCCACGGACAAGGTGAAGGCCATGAGAAATCCCGTGATTATTCCCGGCTTGATTTCCGGAAGTATTACCTTTCTGAGGGCATATATTGGTGTTGCTCCCAGGTCCATGGCCGCTTCTGTCATGTGCACGTCAAGTTGCCTGAGCTTTGGAAGTATTGACAGTATCACATATGGAGTGTTGAACACTATATGCGAGATCAATACAGTTTTAAATCCGAATCGTATGTTGAAGGATATATATAAAATCATCAGTGAAATACCTGTAACGATATCGGGGTTGACAACCGGCAGATAATTTACGTTCAGCATTATTGATTTCATTTTTCCTTTCATGCTGTTGATGCCTATTGCGGCTATTGTTCCCAGCAGCGTTGAAATTATGGCGGAGGTTATAGCAATAAGGATTGTGTAGTAAAACGCCGATCGTATATCCATATCATGAAAAAGCTCCACATACCACTTCAATGTAAATCCCGTCCAGTTGCCTCTTGATTTTGATTCGTTGAAGGAGAATACCGCAAGTACGATTATGGGAGCGTAAAGAAATATAAATATTATGGCCATGTATATTCGGGACAAATATTTTCTTACCACAGTCTTGCTCCTCCTTCCTTGTCAACATCAAATTTATTCATGATTGACATTGAAATCAATATAATTATCATCATAATGATGGAAATTGCCGAACCGAAGTTCCAGTCTCCGTTCAAAATGAACAACTTTTCGATGAGATTTCCAACCATCATGCTTTTGTTTCCTCCTAAGAGCTGAGGAATTATGAATGTGCTCACGGCAGGCATAAATACCATAACTATGCCTGATATTACTCCGGGCATGCTCAGCGGCAGTATAACCTTTCTGAACTTGATGTATTTATTTGCGCCCAAATCATCGGCTGCCTCCAAAATTCCGGTATCCATCTTGCTCAGCGCTGTGTAGATGGGGAGTATCATAAACGGAAGAAAGTTGTAAACCATTCCCATAACTGTCGCCCCTCTTGTATACAGCATATTTACTCTCGGAAGGCCGAAAAATTCAAATAGGTTATTCAAAATTCCGTTGTTGCCCAATATTGTCATCCACGCATAGGTTCTCAGAAGCATGTTCATCCACATGGGAAGGATGCAGAGAAACAGCAGCGTATTTCTTATGGACAAATGTGTTTTAGAAATTATATATGCGGCAGGATATCCCAGCAACAGGCATATGGCTGTGGATATGGCCGCAAGAAATATGGAATCCCACAATATGTTCATGTACAAAGGAGCAAAAAATTTCTTGAAATTTTCCAACGTAAACTGTATTGTAGTAAGACCGTTTGATTCCTTTGTGGTTATGCTGTAAAGCAATACCAGAAAACATGGGAAGAGAATAAATATTATCATCCATACCTGGTAGGGATATGCGAAATATTTTGTTCTGTCCTTCAAGGCTATTCCCCCTTTTCCATTATGTGAATATCATCCGGAGTCAGAGTAAGGCCCACTGTTGACCCAACAGGAGCCATATCAGTGGAGTGTACAAGGAAGCTGTATCCGTGGACAATTATATGCATTTCATAGTGTACTCCCTTAAAGGTTACCGATTGCACTACACCTTCTAATTTTCCTTCTCCCTGAGGTGTCAAATCCAAATCCTCAGGGCGGATGACAACATCCACCTCTTCTCCCCTGCCAAAGCCGGCATCAAGGCATTCAAATTTTTGGCCTAAAAACTCTACTAAGTAATCATCATGCATAACACCGTTTAAGATGTTGCTTTCACCGATGAAATCAGCAACAAATGCATTTTCAGGCTCATTGTATATATCTGTTGGAGAACCCATCTGCTGAATTATGCCGTCATTCATAACA
>DNNV01000267.1 GCA_003497505.1 Clostridiales bacterium
TATGCCATAGTCGGGCACATCACCATAATACCTTTTGAGCACGTCATGAATAGATTTTATGACAAGAGTCTTTTTAAGCTTCTTTTCGCCTTCGCTTTCCATCAGAATTTCACTGCTTTTAAATTCCGATTCATAAAGCAGTACGCCGCTTGAGTACAACCATGCAGTGCCTGAATAAATTCCTTCGCACTCATTTAAGGACGAGACTAATTCCAGACCTTCATGTGTTCTCGTCTCATGCGTTTCCTTAATCTCACAACCTATGTTCAAATCGAATACTCTCAGAGCATTCCTTGCTTCATATTCGTAATTATGACCTGAAAAATAAAATTTTAATGTATTCATCATCTTAAAAACGGATTGCCCATTTTCTCCGACTTTATTGTGGAAGGTGAATTGTGTCCGGGATAAACTATGGTCTCATCATCATATTTGAAAATTTTCTCCCTGATTGACGTAATTATATCATCAAATGAGCCTCCGGGAAAATCCGTCCTTCCTATAGATCTGTTAAAAAGTGTATCCCCGGTCATTATTATATTTTCAACCTTTATGCATATACCGCCTCTTGTGTGTCCCGGAGTGTGAATTATTTCAAGCTTCAGCCCTCCCAGCTCTATTACGTCTCCGTCCTTAAGCTCCACGTCAGGGGTTATTGATATGCTTTTTCCCGTTATGCCCTTGGAGAAATTTTTCTCCGGGTCTTTAAGCATCTCCGTATCGTCTTCATGAATATACACTTTTGTGCTGTACATTTCAATGAAGTTCTTTACAGCACCAATGTGGTCTCCATGGGCATGTGTAAGTATTATTATTTTCGGTGTCAATCCCAGCTCTTTAAGCTTATTATCTATTTTTTCAAACTGTGCTCCCGGGTCTATTATTGCCGCTTCCTTTGTCTCGTCCGAGCCAACTATATAACAGTTGGACAGGTATGAGCCCACCGTCATTGCTTCAAATCTCATTTGTACCTCCTAAAATGTTCTTCTGCTGTCGAGCAGTATTGTTACGGGACCGTCGTTTACAAGTTCCACTTGCATATCAGCCCCAAATTCCCCGCATTGGGTTATTATTCCGCTGTCCTTCATTTTCTTAATGAAATTCTCGTACATTGGAATTGCCTTGTCAGGCACAGCTGCAGCCGTAAAGCTCGGTCTCCTGCCCTTTCTTGCATCACCTAAAAGGGTAAACTGTGAAATAACAAGGAGCTGTCCCCCAACATCAATGAGACTTTTATTCATCTTACCGTTTTCATCCTCAAAAATCCTTAAATTTGGAACCTTGTCACACATATATTCCAGGTCCTTTTCCTCATCGATATCCTCCACGCCCAGTAAAAGCAATATACCATGCTCTATTTCACCTATAATATTGCTTTCCACCTCAACAGATGCGCGTTTTACACGTTGTACTACTCCTCTCATTTGCCCTCCAAATTCACTTTAATATTAATGATATTAATAAGGAACGACCGTGGTCGTTCCTTATTCTCTGCGTTTATATTGTTACAACCATTGCTACTTTTTATTTCTGTATACTTCAAGAACTCCGTCCAGTCTCTTGATTTTCTTCATCAAATCTTCTATCTGCTTAGTTTCATTGATTTCAAAACCAATATCAACTATAGCTATTTTTTCTTTATTTACTCTTAAGTTTAGAGATACTGCATTGACCTTTGATTCCGTGTACAGATTTGTAAGGTCCTGAAGGAATTTTGGTCTGTCAAGAGCTTTAATCTGTATTTCACTTATGAAGGTTGCTTTTTTACCTGCATCCCATTCTACTTCTAAAAATCTCTGGTCTTCACTGTCATTCAAGTCGTGAATGTTTGTACAATCTGCTCTGTGGATTGATACACCTCTGCCTCTTGTGATATATCCAACTATGGCATCTCCGGGAACAGGATTGCAGCACTTTGAGAATTTAATCTTGATATTGTCTACGCCCTTTATTATTACTCCTGATGCATGCTTCTCCATTTTAGCGGGAAGCCTTGAAGCTATGGCTGCATTTTTTTCAAGAGCTTCAATTTTTTCAAGCTCTATTTTATCTTTGTTCTTCTCAAGATACAGCGCCTTAAGCCTGTTTACAATCTGGTTTTCCGTTATGCCACCGTTACCTACGGCAGCATAAAGATTGCTGGCGGTAAACATGCTATATTTGTCCGCAACCGATTTTATCCAGTCATCCTTAAGTAGGTCAGCAACCTGGAATCCCTGCTTCTTGATTTCTCTCTCAACAAGCTCTTTTCCCTTTTCAACGTTGAAATCCTTGTCTCTTTCCTTGAAAAACTTCCTTATTTTCGATTTTGCCTGGCTTGATGTGGCTATCTTGAGCCAGTCCCTGCTGGGGCCTGCACTTGACTGAGATGTTAGTATTTCAACCTGGTCTCCGGTTCTGAGCTTTGTGTCTATGGGAACTATTCTCCCGTTGACCTTTGCTCCCACGCATTTATTTCCCACGGCGCTGTGCACCCTGTATGCAAAATCAATTGGTGTTGAATTTGTAGGGAGATTTACTACCTCCCCTTTAGGTGTGAAAACAAAGACTTCATCGGCATATAAATCTATTTTCAATGATTCCATAAATTCCTGGGGATCATTGGTCTCCTGCTGCCACTCAAGCATCTGTCTCAGCCAGTTCAGCTTTTCCTCATAATTCGTCTGAGCATCGATACCCTCCTTGTATTTCCAGTGGGCTGCGATACCGTACTCGGCAGTCCTGTGCATGTCAAGAGTCCTTATTTGTATTTCAAAGGGCTCCCCGTCAGGACCTATTACAGTTGTATGAAGCGACTGGTACATATTGGGCTTCGGCATTGCAATATAGTCCTTGAATCTGCCCGGTATAGGCTTCCAGAGGGTATGAACAGTGCCTAATGCGCCGTAGCAGTCCTTTATGCTGTCCACTATTATCCTCACGGCTATGAGGTCATATATTTGCTCAAACGATTTATTTTTAAAATACATTTTCTTATAAATTGAATACAGGCTTTTAGGTCTTCCCTTTATGTCGGATTGTATTCCAGCATCATCAAGCTTTTCTGTCATTGTGGAAATAATCTGAGAAATATATCTCTTTCTCTTCTCACTTTTCTCCTGAACCTTCTGCACCAAATCGGCATATCCTTCAGGATCTATATATTTAAGGCTCAGGTCCTCCAGTTCCCACTTTATGGACGCCATACCGAGACGATTTGCAATGGGAGCATATATCTCGATTGTTTCCATTGCCTTCTGATACTGCTTTGCCTCAGGCATATATTCCAATGTCCTAATGTTGTGGAGACGGTCTGCTAGCTTGATTATAACCACTCGGATATCCTTTGACATGGCTATTATCATTTTTCTGAGAGACTCTGCCTGTCTCTCTTCCTTGTTTCTGTACTTGACCTTGCTCAGCTTTGTGACGCCGTCAACCATGTTTGCAATCTCTTCGCCGAACTCTCTTTTGATTTCATCATATGTTATGCCTGTATCTTCCACAACATCATGTAAAAGCCCTGCTGCAATTGTCTGTACATCAACATGCAAATCAGCCAGAATCTGGGCAACCTGATATGGATGAACAAAGTATCTTTCACCCGATAATCTTGTTTGTGCGCTTGAATGAGCCATCTCGGCATAGTTGTATGCCTTGACTACGACAGCAATATCTGCATTGGGATTATACGACTCTATTTGATTAATTAAATTTTCCAACATAATCTTCACCTGTAACAAGAAGCATTAGGCTTCTCCCTGTAAATATCCCTAATTTTAATTAATTCAGTATTATTTAATACTGAATTAATGATTCCACCTTATATCCTTTAAGTTTTTCTCTTCCGTTCAAATCTTTAAGCTCAATTAAAAATCCCAGTCCAACTACTTCTCCGCCCAGCTTTTCCACAAGCTTGGCAGCGGCACTCATTGTACCTCCTGTAGCAAGCAAATCATCCACTATGAGAACCTTCTGTCCCGGCAGTATGGCATCCTTGTGCATTTCAAGCCTATCTGTTCCATATTCAAGCTCATATTCATAGCTTATTGTCTCCGCAGGCAGCTTTCCAGACTTTCTTACCGGCACAAAGCCTGTTTTCAGCACATATGCAAGAGGAGTTGCAAATATGAAGCCTCTTGATTCAGGTCCTACAATCATGTCGACTTCTACATCCTTAAATCGTTCAACCATCTGATTAATGCATTCATTTAAAGCTTCCGCATCCATTAATAGCGTTGTTATGTCTTTAAAGCTTATTCCCTCTGACGGGAAACCGTCTATTACACGAATTTTTTCTTTTAAGTTCATTTGTCCTCCGAGCATCAGAAAACCTTCTTTATATACAGCATGTCATCCTTGAGAGCATATTGTATATATTCGGCTTTTTTCAGCATACATATTATTTCATCCGCAGTTATTTTTGTATTATATATCCTGTTAAGCTTTTCCACAAGCATAAATATATCCGTCTTGATTATTTTTGATTTCGTTTTGTCGATGATTGAATTCAGTACCTTCATCTTTTCTTCATCTATTTTAAAATCAAATTCATCCCGCTCCTCAACATCCTTGAGTATGAGCTGGATGGTCTTTTTTCCGTTGAATTCGTTGAGGCTCAGTGTTACCGCATAAGCGGTTGGTCTTGTCAGCACCTTTTCCAATATACCTATTTTACCAAAGCCTATTACTGGAACCTCGCTGCCGTTTTTAGCAAGAACAAAGCTTATATGGCTTCCTGTCTTGCCTACTTTCCTTATACTCTTTAAATCCACATCGTTAAGTGCAAGAACCGGCTTGGGATTTCCTGCACCAAAAGGCTCAAGGCTGCATATTTCATTGTACAGCTCAAAATTCACATCTCTTACATCAACAGATGCATCTACTTCAATCTCTTTGCTGCGGCTTTCAATATTTGCATTGTCAATATATTTATTGAGTTCATAAGCAAGAATGTTTATATTTTTTTCGGATATGGTCAGACCTGCCGCAAGCTTGTGCCCTCCGTACTTCTCAAGATATTTGTCGGCTGACTTGAATGCATCAAAAATATCAAGATACTCCACACTTCTCGCAGAGCCCTTTCCTGTTCCGGCCTTTACAGATATTACAACACTGGGTTTTTCATACCTTTCTGTAATTCTTGAAGCCACAATGCCCAGCACACCTTCATGCCAGCCTTCTCCGTGCACAACAATAATATTCTTTTTATATAGGAAATCAGCTTCAATTTTTTCCACGGCCTCATCAAATATTGCACCTTCTGCCTGCTTCCTGAAAAAATTGAGACTTTCAAGCTCTGAAGCCAAAGCCTCCGCTTCTGCTTCGCTCCTTGTAAGCAACAGCTCGACAGCCTTTCTTGCATTGTCCATTCTTCCGGCAGCATTGATTCTCGGCGCTAAAATAAATCCGATATGGTATGATTCTATTTTCTTGTCCGTTATCCCCGAAACTTCTATAAGCTTTTTCAAGCCTATTAACTTCGTGTTGTTTATTTTTTTCAATCCGTTTTTTGCAATTATCCTGTTGTCTCCGATTAAATCAACAATATCCGCAATTGTCCCTAGGCACGCCAACTCAAGAAGCACGTCCTCAACATCTTCAACCTTAAGGAATCTGTTTAAATACATCAAAAATTTAAAAGACAGCCCTGCGGCACAAAGATGTTTGTTCTTAGACGGACAGTCTTTTTGCTTTGGATTTATTATGGCATATGCCGATGGCAGCACTTCCTGGCACTGATGATGGTCAAGTATTATGACGTCTTTGTTAAGCTCATTGATCTGGTCTATCTTTTCTATTTCAGCTATACCGCAGTCAACTGTTATTATGAGGTCAGCCTTTATTGAGCCTTCTCTTAGCTTATGGATAAAATCCGAACTTATTCCGTAGCCTTCACTTTCTCTCTCTGGCACATAGTAGTCAACCTTTGCTCCGGCCCTTTTCAGAATAATCACAAACTGACTTATGGACGTCACACCATCCACATCGTAATCTCCGTAAATAACAATACTTTCATCTTTGTTTACGGCCTCTGTTATTCTTGAGCATCCTCTCTTCAAATCCTTGTAATTTTCGGGGTCTTCGAAATATTTGAAGTCGGGATTAAGATATTCTTCTATTTCTTCAGTATTTCTTAAATTTCTGTTTAATATTATCTCTGAAGAAATTCTCGATAGATTAAACCTGCTGCTTATTTCCTCGATTGCATTCTTGTTATGCTCATTCAATTTCAGCTTCACTTTTTTCATTGTATATTTCTGTTCCGATACCTTCATTAATATTTGTTTCCGCCGCAATCTCCTGAGACTTTAATACGTTCAGTTCACCATTGAGCTTTGCTATAGTTTCAGACTGAGTTTCTATGGTTTCCGCCTGAGATTTATTTTTCTCTTCCAGCTCAAAAACTTTTGTGGTAAGCGAGCTGTTCCCATCCTTAAGCGTCTGCATTTCCGTTTCTATAGCCTTAATTCTTTCGTCAGCGAAAGTTTTATCACCTTCGAGAGTTTTAAGCTTGTTCTTTATTTCCTTTGACTCGGATCTCTTTTTAAACTGCCTTGTGGTTCCCAAAATCAAAACAAGTACAGCTCCTATGATGAGGCAAGTCATCATCACAACAGCCAAAGGCGTCCTGAATGTGGCAAAAAATAAGTCAACATCCACGGGTGCACCGTTCTGAATAGCAAATATCGCAACAAATATCGCTATTATTAAAATTACTATAAAACCTACTTGCATGTTAACACTCCTCTCTCGTTGTATAAAAACTATTAGAATAAATACATTATACTATATATAAGTATATATTTACCACATTTTTTTATAATTAAACCACATTATTCAGCAGTATCACTTAATTTTGCTTTTATATAGATGGAGCATTCAATACGCTTTTTCTCCAATTCGCATCCCACTTCGTATGGAATGTTGAAATCACTATTGAAATTATATGCATTTGCATGACATCCGCCGCTGCAGTAATATTTTGCCCAGCAATCCTTGCACACAGGTTTTTCATTAACGGATACATTTCTGAACTTGTCTACCACGTCGTCATTTGTTATTCCGTCATCAACATTGCCGATTATGAATTCTTCCTGCCCTACAAACTGGTGGCATGGATAGAAATCTCCTGTAGGTGTAACTGCAATATATTCAGTTCCCGCGCCACAGCCTATGGATCTTTTGTATATGCATGGTCCTCCGTCCAATTCAATATTGAAATGGAAAAAGTTGAACCTTTTATTCAAATCTAGATCGGAAGAGCGGT
>DNNV01000268.1 GCA_003497505.1 Clostridiales bacterium
ACTATTCCCTGCTTTATCTGCAGCGGAGTGTATTCATAAAGGGGAATTTTGCAGTTTTCAGCGGCAAGCAGGTGAACTCCTCTGGCCTCTGCTATAGCTATTGCTGTTTTTACATTTTTATTATAAAACAGCTCCTCTATGGCAACCGCCTCAGGCCTGTACTTTTTAAACAACTCCATGTAGCCATCGTATATTTTTTTAAGCCTTCCCGGAAACTCCTGACTGCTTTCCGTTGTAACGGCTCCGTAATCTATAACCTCAAATTTGTTCCCTATATAATTTATAACACCGTAGCCCGAAATAGCGAGCCCCGGGTCTATTCCCACAATAATCATAATTTCTCCCATCCTTTAGGCTATTTCAAATTATAACACAAATTCAATCCCATGTTAAGAACTTTTTATTTGATTTCCAAGCCTTGTAAATATTACCTGTCAAAAATTTCTCTTTGCAATGCATTAAAATATGATATAATAACCTTAATACTAAAGTTGGAGTTGTATATGTTCAAAAAAGACAGCAAACTTAAAAGGTTTGATTTTATTTTGTTTTTTACTACAATAGCATTATGCGTATATGGTTTCATTATGATAAGCAGCGCTGCCATGAGTAAGACCTTTGGGAGCCAGCCCTATCTGAAAACACAGATTACCGCATTCATATTGGGCATGGGTGCATTGATTGTATTGGTTCTCATAGATTATGACATTTACGGGAGCATCTATCTTCCCATTTATGGAGTTACGGTGGCATTTCTTATTTACGTATTAATAAATCCCGTAAAGGCCTCCGAATGGGGAAATGTACACAGCTGGATGGCCATAGGCCCTGTAGTGTTTCAGCCGTCAGAGATGGCAAAATTCGGCGTGATTATCTCATTATCCAAATATATAGACATTAACAAGGATAATCTGAACAATCCCGTCATATTGATAAAAGTGCTTATATTCGCATTTTTTCCGGTTGCATTAATCCTTATGCAGCCTGACCTTGGTACTGCACTTGTTTTTATATTCTTCATTGCAGTAATGCTATTCATAGCAGGAATTGACAGAAAATACATCATTACGGTTCTCATTCTCATGCTCATACTGCTTTCCGTGGGTCTGGTAGCCTTTTACAACATTATGCAGGATTATGTGCCCGGCGTGGATTACCGGTTAGACAGAATAGTGACATTTTTCTATCCTGAACTCGACCCTGAGGATACGGGATATCAGGTTATACAATCCAAAACAGCCATAGGCTCTGGAATGGTTTACGGCAGAGGACTGTATAAAGGTGTTCAGAACCAGCTTGGATATCTCCCCACAAAGGAAACAGACTTTATATTTGCCGTAATAGGTGAGGAACTGGGTCTCATGGGAGGGCTGCTTCTGCTTTGCTTCTATGCAGTGCTCATGTACAGACTCATAAAAATAGCACGGAATGCATCAAATCTTTTTGGCTCTCTCATTGCATCCGGCATAACATCCATGCTTTTCTTTCACATTTTCGAAAATGTTGGAATGACAATGGGACTCATGCCCGTAACCGGAATTCCTCTGCCATTTATCAGCGCAGGCGGAACATTCATGCTGGTGAACATGGTAAGCATCGGTCTCGCTTTAAGCGTTGGAATGAAAAGAGTTACAACATTATAATATAAAACAATACCGCTGCAACGCTCGTTGCAGCGGTATTGTTTTACTCAAAACAGCTTCCGCCTATGAATTCTCTCAATATGGAGGTGCTGGGTATGGCCCCCTCATCATCTATTGGCTTAAAATAGCTTAAAAATTTAATAAGCCTCTGCCTCTCTGGATAGAATACACTGTCGGTTCCTATTTCCCTTAAAAGCGGTTCCGCATATTTCTTCAGCACGCACAGCTCATAAACCAGTGCCGAGTTAAATATAGCATCGGCATTCTCCTGATACGGAAAAATATACTTTTCTGTTCCTCTCACCACGTTGTCCCAAAGCTCCATTGTTTTAAGAGAATTGTTTCCCCTGTGAGTATTGTCCCTAACCATCCGGCGTATAAGCCTCAAGTCAGAAGTAGAGATACGGTTGTGCTTATCTATGTTGAGCTGAGTCAATGCACTTATATAAATTTTAAATTTGTTCAGCTGGGGAATATCCTTGGAAATACGGTCGTTTAATCCGTGAATTCCCTCTATTATAATAATATGGTCCTCCGTTAGCCTTACAGGCTCTCTCGTATATTCTCTTTTGCCAAGCTTGAAATTATATACGGGCACATTCACCTCTTCGCATGACATGAGCCCCAAAAGCTGCTCATTAAACAGCTCCAGATCAAGAGCATCAATTGTTTCAAAATCATATTCTCCGCTCTCATCCTTAGGAGTCAGGTGTCTTTCCACAAAATAATCATCAAGTGACAGTGCGAATGTTTTCTTTCCGTTTACTCTCAGCTGTATTGAAAGTCTTTGGGCAAATGTAGTTTTTCCGGATGATGAAGGTCCTGCTATGAACACTGCCCTTATATCCCTGTCTTTTGTTATTTCATCCGCAATATATGCGATTTTCTTCTCATGCAGAGCCTCGTTGACACGTATCATATCATCTATTGTGTTATTGTCAATTTTCCTGTTTAGAGCACCCACATAACCAACATTCATTATTTCCCCCCACTTCTCAGCTTCACTGAATACCTTGAAAAGCTTCTTTTGCTCAATATATTCAGGAACCTCGAAATTGTTTTCTCTTGTGGGATAATTCAAAATAATTCCGGGATAAAACATACGCAAATCGTATTTATCAACAAATTCCGTACTTGGAGCAAGATATCCGTAAAATGTATCGTAGTAGCCATCCAGCTCGTAAACACGTATACTCCCAGCATTCCAGTACTTCAAAAGCTCAATCTTATCCTCCATGCCCTGCCTGAGAAAAACATCCTCTGCCTCTTTGATGCTTAGAAAGTATGTATTTATAGGCCTCTTGGCATCAATCATTTCCTGCATGCGCCTTTTAATATTCATAAGCTGGTGCTTGTTTACCACGTTTTTAAACGCAGGTTCTGTATACAACCCTTTATTTAACGAATGCTCTATGGAAACATCTATGTCATTGAATACATCCTTACATGCCTTTATATAAATAAGTGTCAGAGTCCGAACATATACAAGATGCCCGTCCCTGTCTCTTATATCGAGAAATTCTATTCTGTCATTTTCTTCAAAGCTGGCATTTGCAAGCTCCTGCAAACGGTTATTTACTTTTATGCCCAAAAATCTGCTGTAACTTTCAGGATAATATCTTTTCAGAAAGCTAAAAAGTGTTTCATTTTCATTAATATCAACAATTTTATTTTCATTAAGCAATAATATGTTCATTGTACCTCCATGCGGCACCTATATCAGCCGTCTTTCACTTATTTCGGACTTTATCTCCAGTCCGTTCAAATATTCGAGTTCTCCTTCATATCCTCCTAGTACCAGCCTATATGCATGAAGCACCTGATGCTTCTCTCTGTCATTTTTCCCGTATTTTTTATCACCTGCAACGGGATGTCCTATGGAAGAAAGATGTGCTCTTATCTGATGTGCTCTGCCTGTCTCTATTTCTATTTCAAGCCAAGTGAAATTTCCTTCCGTTCTCAGAGGATGAGCATAGGTTATAACCTCTTTGGCACCAACCGTATTTTCTGCCACATTTTCCTTTATTATCTTCACCATGTTTTTATTTTCATTTTTAACGATAAAATCCCTCAGCTCAAGGTCCTGCCCAATAATTCCGTGTACTTTTGCAACATAATATTTTTTTATGCTTCTTTCCCGTATTGCCTTGTTTGTCTGCTTTAAGGCATTATAATTCTTTGCGGCAATAACAAGCCCTGAGGTATTCTTGTCCAGCCTGTTGCATACGGCAGGCTTGAATGTAAAGCTTATATTTTCTTCTTTTGCATCCAGATACATCTTTATTTCATCCACTAGGTTTTTCTCACTTGTTTCATCCGGCTGGGTGCTTAAACCAACAGGTTTATTCACAACAAGTATATTTTCATCCTCATATACAGTATCAAAATGTATGTCCGTATGCTTAAGAGATTTCTTTTCCCTGAACTTTTCTATGGTGTCATCAGCCAAAAATAGCTGCACGGTATCCTCCTTCTTCAGTACCGATTCAGGCTCTGCCTTCTGACCGTTCAGCTTTATGTTTTTTTTGCGTATCATTTTGTATATAAACGACTGGTTCGCCTTGTTCAGATATTTTTTTAGAAATCTGTCAAGTCTCTGACCTTCTTCGTTGCTGTTTATTTTAATTTCCCTCATATCTTCTCCGTTAGTTTAAATTGTTATTTTATTATATCAAATAATTCCTAAAAGTATATATTCATTTGTAAAATTTGATAAAATTAACATACTTTTATGAAATGTAATTATTGTAACAAGGAAAATTTTGTGCTATCATTATGTACAGGATATTCAAGGAGCGACGTATGAAAAAGATAATTAATGCAATAAGGGATTTTTTATATAATATTACGGATTATGGATTAATCATTGCCGTTGTGGTGATAATGGTC
>DNNV01000159.1:0-651 GCA_003497505.1 Clostridiales bacterium
TTTTTGTTTGCAGGCATTGAGAACAATTTCTCTGTCTCATCAAATTCAATTACCTCGCCATGAAGGAAAAAGCCTGTTTTATCAGATATTCTTGTGGCCTGCTGCATGTTGTGAGTTACTATTACAATTGTATAATCATTTTTTATTTCAACAATCAGGTCTTCTATTTTCATCGTTGATATGGGGTCCAGTGCTGATGTAGGTTCATCCAGCAGTATTACCTCCGGATTCACGGAAAACGCCCTGGCGATGCAAAGCCTCTGCTGCTGCCCGCCCGATAGTCCAAGAGCACTTTTTTTCAGCCTGTCCTTAACTTCATCCCACATTGCGGCTGCACGAAGGCTCTGTTCCACTATTTCATCCAGTCTGGCCTTCGATTTTACTCCATGTGTCCTCGGTCCGTAAGCCACATTTTCATATATGCTCATAGGAAAAGGATTAGGCTTTTGAAATACCATTCCCACTCTTTTTCTCAGCAATGTGGCATCCATGTTCTTGTATATATTCACATCATCTAAAAGGATTTCTCCTGTTATTTTAACCCCTTCAACCAAATCGTTCATTCTGTTCAATGATTTCAGCAAGGTCGATTTTCCGCACCCTGATGGCCCTATGAAAGCAGTAACCTCTTTTTCCTTTATATTCATATTT
>DNNV01000159.1:858-3916 GCA_003497505.1 Clostridiales bacterium
TTTTCCTTTATATTCATATTTATATTCTTAAGAGCCTGAAACTCTCCATAATATAAATCGACATTTTCTATTTTAATTTTATCCTTATTCATCATTGTTCTCTCCCTATTTTGCTTGCAAGCTTAGTTGCCGCCATGTTTACCGCAAACACTATTATTATGAGAATAGCCCCCGTTGCAAATGCCATGTCCCGGTGGTGTGGAAGACCCTCTCCAGCAAGCATGTACATATGAATTGCCAATGTTCTCTGAGAAGCAGTCAAATCCAAAGTAGGAGCTTTCAAGACATTCGTGCCGCTGGTAAAAATCAGTGCCGCCGATTCACCCACAATACGCCCTATGGCTAAAATTACCCCCGAAAGTATTCCCGGCATGGCTGTCGGCAGAACTATTTTGAATACTGTCCTAAGTCTTGTGGCCCCCAGTCCCAGACTCCCCTCTCTGTACATATCGGGAACAGCCTTGATTGCTTCCTCAGACGAACTTATAATTACGGGAAGTATCATTATGGATACCGTACAAATGCCGGATAAAACTGATGTTCTGAATCCCAGAATACCAACAAAAAATATCATTCCGAACAATCCGTACACAATGGACGGAATTCCCGCCAAGGTATCAACTGCAAGCCTTATAACCTTAACCGCCTTGTTGCCTCTTCGGGCATATTCAGTAAGATAAATGGCACAGAATACACCTATGGGCAATGCTGCGGCAAGTGAAATCACAATTATCTCTATCGTGGCAATAATTGAAGAAAAAGCAGATAAAGTCTCCGAATCATATTGCCCGAAAAGGAACTTCATATTTATGTTAGGAATTCCTCTCACAAGTATAAATAAAAGTATATATACTAAAATTCCCACTGTCAATATGCCACAAAGCCAAATAAGTGCTTTCAAGGCAAAAGAATGCGCCTTTCTTTTCTTTAAATACTTTTCATCTTGAGTTCTTTCTGTCATAGCCGCCTCCTAATTCCTTGATGATTTTGACTTGAGCAGGCTCAATGCCGTATTAAGTATTATGATGAATACAAAGAGCACCACACCGGTACCTATAAGCGACGCCTCATGAAGACCTGAAGCATAGCTCATTTCAGTAACAATATTTGTAGTCAGAGTCCTTATAGGCTTCAGTAAAGCAATCTTATTCAGAGGCATAACAGAGTTTCCTGCCACCATTACCACAGCCATTGTTTCTCCTACGGCCCTGCCTATGCCTAAAATAATCGATGTGAGAACTCCAGACTTAGCAGCCGGAACCACAACTCTGAATACCGTCTCTTCCTTTGTGGCGCCAAGCCCCAACGATCCCTCCGCATAGCTTGACGGAACCGCCCTTATTGAAGATTCACTTATAGATATCACCGTTGGAAGTATCATTATTCCAAGAATAATAGAAGCGGACAATATGCTGAAGCCGTTTCCTCCAAAGCTCTCTCTCACAAATGGAACAACTATCTCCATACCGAAAAATCCGTAAATTATTGAAGGAATTCCCGCAAGTAGGTTTACTGCCGGTTTCACAATCCTGTATAGATTGTCCGGACAAAATTCAGCAAGAAATACCGCGCACAAAAGGCCTATGGGAACGCCTATTACAATGGCACCCGCTGTTACATACATGCTTCCCACAATCATGGACAATATGCCGTAGGACGCAGGAACGTTGGCCGGTCCCCACTTTTCATTAAAAACAAAGTTCATGAACCCTATTTCAGCAATAGCCGGTATTCCTCTCAAAAGAAGGAAGAGACAGATGGCAATTACCGCCATGACTGAAACCAATGCAGATATAAAAAATACTATCTGCATTACATTTTCATATAAATTTATCTTATGTTCCGTATTAGTTATTTTACTTCTGACCATTTGGTTATTTCACCTGTGTATATTTTTGTGATGTCGCTTCCGCTCAGGCCGTCGAATGTGTTATCGTTGTTCACTATTACCGCAATGCCATCTATTGCAAGTATGTGTTTGTTCAATTGCTTCGCTTCTTCATCCTTCAGCTCTCTCGATGACATTCCTATGTCGTATGAACCGTCAATAGCTGCCTTTATTCCCTGCGAAGAGCCATTTGACTGCATTTCAAATTTTACATCAGGATTGAGCTGCTGATATGCTTCCTGAAGCTTTTCCATCAGCGGAGTTACAGATGTTGAGCCTGCAACCTTGATTGTTCCGGACATACCCGATGAAGTATATTCCGAAGACGCTTCAGCTGAAGCTATATATTTCATATCATTTACTATTTTCTGACCCTGTGCTGATTCAGCGAATTTCATAAAATCCTTGACAAGATTGTTTTCACTTCCCTTTGTAACCAGAAGGAACGGCCTGGATACCGAATATGCTCCTGATTTTACATTTTCAACTGTCGGTTTTACTCCGTCAACTGCAACCGCCTTTGTTCTTTCACTAACAGAGCCCAAGGAAATATATCCGATTGCATATTTATCGCCTTCCACGGCAGTTATAACTTTATCTGTTCCGTCAAATTCTATCGCTCCAACCACGAGGTTATCGACCTGTGTTTCTCCCTGTTTCTTAATTATTCCCATTATTTCATGAAATGCCCCCCTTGTTCCCGAAGCTGCATCCCTTGCTACAACAGTTATTTCTTTATCTGAGCTGAATCCAGATGATGTTTTCTCCTTTGAGCATCCTGCCAGAACCAGCAATATCATTACAGACACTACGAATAATACTTTTTTATTTTTAATCATTTTTTCCTCCTTGAATATATTTGAGTACAGTATATAGTATGTCCGTAAAGGGAAAAGCTATGAAGTGTAAAATTTGTGTAAAAAAAATGACCTCATAGCTCCCTATGAGGTCATTTTATAATTTATTTACTATGCGTGAACATTGTGTTTTTTCTGATAATTTTCAATATATTCCTGTAATTCTTTGTTTGATTTCTTCAATTTCATCGGGCGTACATACTGCTCAGAAGCAGGGTCTTCTTCTAATGTCATTATTGAGATGCCTGCGAATCCGTAAAAAGCTGATACAATTGGGCTCAATATATTGAAGAATGCGTACGGAGCGTATGCA
>DNNV01000330.1 GCA_003497505.1 Clostridiales bacterium
AAAGCCCAGCTCCTCATATGAACACATCATTCCGTATGAAGGCAGCCCTCTGAAGTTTGTTTTCTTTATTTTAAGCCCGTTAGGCAGCACCGCTCCCTCTAAGCACACGGGAACTATATCTCCCTCTTTGACATTCTTGGCACCGGTTATTATCTGCACATTTTCACCCTTGTTTATGTCAACCTGGGTTACCACCAGCTTGTCGGCATTGGGATGCCTTGTGAGCTCTACAATTTTACCCGTTACAACATTGATTACTTCCTTTGTATAGTCGATTACCGCATCCACGTGAGAGCCTGTAAGCGTCAGTTTATCAGATAATGTTTTATCATCCGTATTAATTTCAACATATTGTTTCATCCATTTAATAGGTACTAACATTTCAACCTCCTAAAATTGTTTCAAGAATCTGACATCATTTTCAAACAACAGCCTGATATTAGGAATACCGTATTTAACCATTGTAACTCTGTCTATACCCATACCAAAAGCATAGCCTGAATACACCTCAGGGTCAATGCCACAGTTTTTCAGTACGTTAGGATGAACCATACCGCATCCTAAAAGCTCCATGCTCCATCCTGTTCCATGACAAGTGGAGCAGCCCTTGCCCATGCATACGTGGCAGGAAACATCAACCTCTGCACTTGGCTCCGTAAACGGGAAGTTATGAGGTCTGAACCTTGTTTTCATGCTGCTTCCGAACAGTTCCTTAACAAACTGGTCAATGGAATCTTTAAGGTTTGCCAATGTAACTCCCTTATCTACAACCAGGCACTCCATCTGGTGGAACATAGGAGAGTGTGTGTCGTCTACATCGTCAAATCTGAAGGTTCTTCCTGTGGATACCATTCTTATTGGAAGCTTTCCTTCCTTCATCACTCTGATTTGAACAGGTGAAGTCTGTGTTCTGAGCACCAGGTCATCCGAAACATAGAATGTATCGGAACGGTCTCTTGAGGGGTGATCGTATGGCGCGTTCAAGTCATCAAAGTTGTTTCCAACTGTTTCAACTTCAGGACCGCTGACTACGTCGTAGCCCATACGCATAAACACGCTTTCCAGCTCTTCCTTTACCTGAATAAGCGGATGTCTTCTTCCCATTTCAGGAATTCTGCCGGGCATGGTTATATCAATAATTTCAGATTTGGCATTTTTCTGATTTTCTTTTGCTGTAATTTCTTCCTTTATTGCCTTTATCTCTTCCTCAATCACGGCACGAACTTCATTTGCCAGTTTTCCCATTTCAGGTCTTTCTTCTTCTGACAGCGAGCCCATTGATCTTAATATCAATGTGAGCTCTCCCTTTTTACCTAAATATTGAACTCTTATCTTTTCAATATCCGCGTTGCCGCTGCATTCCTTCAGCTGATTCAACGCTTCTTCTTTTAATTTTAACAGCTGCTCTTTCATAAATACTCCTTATAAATAATATAAACTCCGCCTCTTATATAGTAAGAGGCGGAGTCCGCGGTACCACTCTTGTTCACTTCCGTTTCCGGAAGTCTTGTTTATTTTTAATGGTATAAACCATGCAGGACTACTTGTTTTCACCCTGCAAGCTCCAAAGCGAAGATTCGGTATAAATGTTTAAAATCATTTTCAGCCGTGATGATTTTTCTCTGGAAAACACGATCTCATACCTACTGTACTTTTTCATTGCCTAATATTCATTTAACATGGATAATTCCATTTAATCATTAATGGCTAAATTATATCAAAATGTTCTTTTTATTACAACAACTTTTTTCTGATTTCATAAATACTTATTCCGGCTGCAATGGATGCATTCAGCGACTCTGCTCTACCGGGCATTTTTATGGTTATTTTCATATGCGAATTATCCGCTATTTCCCGGGAAACACCCTGCCCTTCATTGCCGATTACCACACATATCTTTTCTGATTTCTCCATATCCTCAAATGTATAATCAGATTCCACAACGGTCGAAACAATCTTAAAGCCTGAATTTTTCAGTTCTTCCAGCATCTTTTCGTCTGAATCGGAATATATAAAATCAACTCTGAATATGGCTCCTGCGGAAGCCCTCACAACCTTTGGATTATATACATCCGCACAGCCTTTATTCAATATGATTACAGCCGGTCCGAATGCATCAGCAGTCCTTATAATTGTCCCAAGATTGCCGGGATCCTGAATGCGATCACACATTATTGCAAATTTATGATTTTCCGCAGCATGAGAGAAGCTCCTCTTTTTCACCACAGCCAGTACTCCCTGTGCATTTACAGTATCAGCCGCACTGTCAAACACATCGTCCTGACATATAACAGCTTCCGTTCCGTTCTCAATTGCACTGTTGTACAAATTCGCGACATCGCTTCTTTGCAGTGAGCTTTCGCTGAAAAGAAAGAGTATCAAATCTGCATTTTCCTTTATTGATTCATCCACAAATTTTATGCCTTCAACAACAAATGCATTTTCTTCATCTCTTCCTTTTTTGGTATTCAATGAACGGATATGTTTAATTTTGCCGTTTGTCTTGCTTTTGATTATCTCCATGGTAACCCTCTCATTATCAGGATTATTTTAAATCTGCTATTATTTTAAGATTTTTATTGCTTCCAAGAATAACAACAACGTCATCCTCGTTGATAACCGTATCAAACGGGGGAACGATGTTGATTTTGTCGCCTGTTTTTATTGCTATGACTGTCATTCCGTGCTGTCTTGAAAGGTTGAGGTCACTCAATGTCTTCCCTTTCCACTCTTCTAGAGCCAACGTCTCAATTATGCTGTAATCAGGCGAAAATTCAATTACGTCCAATATATTTGGAGTGACAAGTCCGTATGCCACACGCATACCCATATCTCTTTCGGGATATATTATCTTATCAGCACCTATTTTGCTGAGCACTCTGCCGTGGGTCTCATTTGCCGCCTTTGCAATAACAATAGGCACTCCGGCTTCCTTCGCAATCAGTGTGGCCATTATGGAGGCCTGCACATCAGAGCCTATGGCAATTATTGCCACGTCGAAATTTCTCAGTCCCAGTGTACGGAAGGATGCCTCATCTATGGCATCCATTTGCACAGCATGAGCTACATATTCAGATATATCTTTTATAATATCAGCATTCTGATCCACAACCATTATATCATGTCCGAGCTTTGTCAATGTCTTTGCCGCAGAAGAACCAAATCTCCCGCATCCTATTACTATTATCTGCTTCATACTTCCTCCTCTATCCTATAATTATTTTTCCTTCAGGATAGGTATAATTTCCTATATTTTTATTCTGCTTTAAAAATGCGTACGCCACAGTCATGGGCCCAACCCTTCCTATGAACATAACAACTGACAGAATTATTTTTCCAGCATTGCTCAAAAACGGAGTTAATCCTCTGCTCAGCCCCACCGTAGCAAAAGCGGACACTGTTTCATACAGGATATCAAGATAATCATATCCTGACGCTTCCTCAGTTATAGCAAGTATGATGGATACAGCCAGCACCAGAAGCAGAGAAATCAGCAGAATTGCAGCTGCCTTTATTGTTGTTTCAGGTAATATTCTTCTTCCGAAAACTTCAAAATCTCTCTTACCCTTTACTAAACTGTAAAATGATACAGCCAGCACTGCAAATGTTGTTGTCTTTATTCCACCGGCAGTGGATGCAGGTGATCCCCCTATAAACATAAGCACCACCGTTATAGCCACCGTAGCCATCCTTAGATTCTCGAGGGGCACTGAGTAGTACCCGGCTGTCCTGGGGTTCACCGCCTGGAATATAGATGCATTGATTTTTGCAGACATATCCAGTCCTCCCATCGTCCCGGGATTATTATGCTCCAAGGAATACATGATTACCGTTCCTCCGATTAATAAAACAGAAGTCATTATTATTACCATCTTTGAATGCAGAGTAAGCATATGGAAATTTTTGCTTGCATATATGTCCCAAAATACAAAATAACCTATTCCTCCCGTTACTATAAGTCCGCAAACAGCTAATGTAATTATAGGATTGTCTACATAGTTTACCATGCTGTCACCCACCAAGTCAAATCCCGCATTGCAGAAGGATGATACTGCATGGAATAAAGAGAAGCCTATTCCTTTTATGACTCCATAGTCTTTTATAAATACAGTTGAAAAAAGCAGGGCTCCGACAAATTCTACCCCAAAGGTAAAGAAGAGTATATTCTTAGTCAGCCTTACAACTCCCTGAAGTTCATCAACATTTCTTTCTTCCATTAAAAACACCCTTGTTTTAAGGGATATTCTTTTACCTATGAAAAATGAAATCATAGCCGTCATGGTCATTACTCCCAATCCACCTATTTGAATCAACATCATTATTACTACTTTTCCGAACAAAGTCCAATAAGCCGCAGTATTTACCACCACAAGTCCCGTCACACAGGTGGCAGACGCTGCCGTAAAAACAGCGTTGATAAACCCGATGCTCTCTCCGTTCTGCGACGCAAACGGAAGATTGAGCAGTATTGCACCTATTAAAATAATGGCTGCAAAGCCAAAGAAAAATACAAGGTACGGATTTTTCTTGATTTCATTAATTTTTCTTTCAATATATTTCATAATTTTCCTCTTATCACAGTTTCGTTCACATATTTGCTTATTCGCTGCCGCTCATACAAATCTGGAACTCGTTGCGGCTGACCTACCGCCATTTTTTCTCCATTCAGTCGAAAAAACAGTGTTAGGGCATACATTTAAAGAGTGCACAAATCGCATTAATTTATGCACAATAAAAGACTGCAATAACTTACAGTCTTATTAGGGCTCTTAATTTACTTTTACTTGCTCTACAAGGCTTGTGAATCCTGCTGGATCATATATTGCCATTTCAGAAAGCATCTTTCTGTTTACTTCGATATTGTTTTGCTTTAACAGATTTATAAATTTGCTGTATGACAATCCATTTTGTCTTGCTGCAGCGTTAATTCTTGCTATCCAAAGCTGTCTGAATTCTCTTTTTCTTAACTTTCTTCCAACATAAGCATATGAAAGAGACTTCATAACCGCCTGATTTGCTGTTTTATATAATTTACTCTTTGCTCCGTAATATCCTTTAGCAAGTTTCAATACTTTTCTATGGTTTTTCTTAGCATTTACAGCCCTTTTTACTCTTGCCATTTAATTTTCCTCCTGATTATGTTACATATTAGTATGGTAATAGTTTGCTTATTCTTTCTGCATCAGCACTTGACACCATTGTGCTCTTTCTTAAGTTTCTTATTGATTTAGAAGCCTTTTTTCCTGTAAAGTGATTCTTTCCGGATTTTGCTCTTTTTATTTGACCGCTTCCGGTTTTAGTAAATCTTTTTGCTGCTGATCTGTTAGTTTTTAATTTTGGCATAACAGTTCCTCCTTAAAGTTATTTTTTGGGAGTCAAAAACATAATCATGTTCTTGCCCTCTACTATTGGCTGCTTATCTATAACAGAATGTTCCGATGTCAATTCAGCAAATTGCATCAGCACTTCCCTACCTGCATCCATGTGACCAAGCTCTCTTCCCCTGAAACGAATAACAACCTTTACTCTGTCTCCGTCCTCAAGGAACTTGCTTGCATTTTTTGCCTTAACGGCTAAATCATGCTCCTCAATATTTGGAGTCATCCTGATTTCTTTTACTGTAATAACTTTTTGTTTTTTCTTAGATTCTTTTTCTTTCTTAGCCTGGGCATACTTGTACTTGCCGTAATTCATAATTCTGCATACTGGTGGTTCTGCAGTTGGCGACACATTAACCAAGTCTAATTTTTTACCTTCGGCAATTTTTAAAGCATCCTTAGTGCTTATTACCCCTAACTGGCTTCCATCAGAGTCAATGACTCTTACTTCCTTTTCACGAATTTGTTCGTTAATTTGAAGTTCTTTTATAACTTACACCTCCAATTATTACTGATTACTATATGCTTTTTTATCAATTTACAATAAAAAAGACAGCCACATCACCGCTATCTTTAAATAATACAAAATTATTGCATTTATTTACTAACCTTACTAACAGTACGAGACGCCGTAAGGTGAGAAGCGGTTACTTCTTCTTGAACATATATAGTATATACACGCTAACAATAAATGTCAACAATTATTTTTTTATTATGTTATAACTTTTTCTGTTATGGTAAAGATAAATCTATCAAAACTATAATCAATGTCTGAGGAGGTAAAATGAAAAACAAATTTTTTTATTTAGCAGCATCCTTTATCGTATATAATATTATTATTA
>DNNV01000098.1:0-11563 GCA_003497505.1 Clostridiales bacterium
TCTGTTGGCAAAAGATGAGGAAAACTTAAGAAGTGCGTTGATGGAGCACCTGACAATTGTTGATGACACATGTGAACTATATTGCAGAAATGCAGCAAATAATATATAAACAAAAACAACTCCGCGAGTGCGGAGTTGTTTCGTTTATAATTCTCTATAATCATATTAAATTATTTGCAATCAGACATCCCTTCAAAACATGCTTTGCCAACACAGCCGTTGTTACGGAACCAACACCTGCAGGTACCGGAGTTATAAATGCTGCTTTGTCCCTGCACATATCGGTGTCGGCGTCGCCGCATATATTCCCTTGAGAATCCACGTTTATGCCAACATCTATTACAACAGCGCCTTCTTTCACAAATTTGTCCGTTATCATTTTAGGTCTGCCTATGGCAGCTATTAAAATGTCAGCCTCCGATGCAACCTGCTCAAGATTTTCTGTTTTTGAGTGGCAAATTGTTACCGTTGCATTTTCCCCTAAGAGCAAAAATGCCATGGGCTTACCAACTACCATCGACCTACCTATAACAACGGCTTTTTTTCCTTTAAGCTCTATGTTGTAATATTTCAACAGTTCCATTGCCGCAGTAGGCGTGCAGGGAGCAAAACCTGTTTTATCCCCCTCTGCTATTTTTGCAACGTTCATCGGATTAAAGCAGTCAACGTCCTTTTCAGGGCTTATTACATGCTTGACGGCATTTTCATCTATCTGTGCAGGCAATGGCCTGAATAATAAAATTCCGTGCACAGATTTGTCGTTGTTTACAGACTCTAATTTTTTTATAAACTCATCCTGACTTATGTCACGAGGAAGTGACGTAACCTCCCATTCGATTCCGCAGCTTTCCATTCTTTTGACTGCGGCTCTTTCATAGGACAGGTCATCTTCTCTTTCACCCACCCTTACAATCATCAGCTTTGCCTTTATACTTCCGGCTTTTAATTCTTCTGCCTTTTTTTTCACTTCAAGAGCAATAGCATCAGCAACAGGTTTTCCTTTCAATAATTCTCCCATTATGCGCTCCTATTCCTTTATATTGATTATGTTTAAAACCTTTAAATATATTTCATCGGCAAGCCTTGAGCCCTCAAGAACCAGCCTTTCTGCTTTTTCCTTATTTTCATTTACATATTTCTCATCATTAATGGAATTCAGGTTTATAAGCACGTTTAAGTATGCGCTGTTCAATGCCGCCTTGAGGCACTGTACTCCCACTCCAACGTCACTTATTATATTTTTCGACGATATGTCTTCTATTTCCTTGTGCATAAGTATTGCATCATAGGTATATTCCAGAGTTTCCATAGGTGCTGAGCACGCCTTCTTCAGGCATCTCTGAAGCACGTCCTCTTTTTCCCTCTTTTCCTCTTCCGTTACGGAGGGCATGACATAAGCCCTTGACAAAGGCTCGAAATATTCCGCATCCTTGTCAACCAAATCAACAAGCTTTTCTCTCAGTGCCTCTCCCCTTGCTATAAGCTCATCATGCTTATCCTGATAATCTATGAATTTTTTCTTTCCTCTGGAAAAATTGGCAACCATCGTATTCAGGGCGATACCCAATGCTGCTGTCAGCGCCGCCGCACCTCCGCCTCCAGGTACCGGCTGCTTTGATGCAAGCAGTGCTGCAAAGCTTCTGCATGATTCTTGTGTAAGCATAATTCACCTCATCTATTTGTAATATACCATGTGATAAATAACAGGAATAAGTATTCCACCACCGATGAAATTCCCTATTGTGGCAGGAATTAAATTACCCATCATTCCAAGTAGAGTTATCGACGGGTCAAGCATAGCCCCCATGGGCAGGAAAAACATATTTGCAACAACGTGCTCATATCCGCAGAATACAAAGAGCATTACAGGAAACCAGCATCCAAGCATCTTTCCGGTCGCATCCTTTGATACCGTGGCAAACCACACTCCAAGGGCAACTAAGATATTGCATAATGTAGCCTTGCATAAAACCTGCATAAACGATGCGGATATTTTCGCATTTGCCACCTTTATTACTGTTTCCGCCATTTCCGGCTTATCATACACTCCCCCGAAATAGAGCAAGGCAGCAACAAAAACCGAGCCTGCAAAATTTCCGATAAGCACCTGAACCATCGTCTTGATATAATCCTTCAATGTTATTTTCTTCTGCAGAAATCCAAATGTCATTAAACAGTTTCCGGTAAAGAGCTCTCCGCCAACCAATACAACAAGCATGAGACCCACCGGAAACACTGCAGCACGTATGAACAGATTGCCGTAGCCCACTAAAAAGCCCTGTCCTCCCAGCGCTATATACAAGCCGGCCATAAAGCTGAGCAGCAGTCTTTTTTCAGTTGTGTAAGATGCCTTTTTGACTGCCGCTTCTATAAGTGCATCTGATGTTTCCCTAGGTGACAAAGAAAATGAGTTCAAGTTAATTCCCCTTTGCTATTTAATATAGGCTATTGAAAAAGCTCACCTGCTGCATTGCCCATCTCCCGGCGCCTTGCATGGCGAACTTTTCCAAAAGCCTAAGCCGGCACTATTGAGTGACAGCTTGCTCACACTATTTTAAAACAATCCTTTAATTTTTCCGTCAACATCCACATCTATGTTTTCCGCTGCAGGAACCTTCGGTAATCCTGGCATTTTCATTATATCTCCGGTCAGCGCTACAAGGAATCCCGCTCCTGCAGATATGGTTATGTCCCTGATTGTTATTTTAAATCCGGTTGGTCTTCCGAGAACCTTCGGGTCATCTGTAAGTGAATACTGGTTCTTTGCCATACATATTGGAAGATTTCCGAATCCCAGCTTCTCAAAGTTTGCTATTTCTTTGCTGGCCTTCGGTAAAAACTCCACGTCATCAGCTCCGTAAAGCTTCGTAGCTATAGCCTTTATTTTTTCCTTTATGGGCAGTTCTAAATCATATGTGAACTCAGGAATGCTTTCTTTCTCGGACAATCTCAGCACCTCTTTGGCGAGCTCTTCTCCACCTTCGCCACCCTTGCCCCACACTTCAGAAAGAGCCACATTTACTCCTAGTTCCCTGCATTTTCTTCTTATTAAATCAAGTTCAGCTTCTGTGTCTGTAGGGAATCTGTTGATTGCAACTACTGCCGGAAGCTTGAATACCTGAGTAATGTTTTCAACATGCTTCAATAAATTCGGGAGTCCTTTTTCCAATGCATCAAGATTTTCAGGACCTAAGTCCGTCTTTGCGACTCCACCGTTATATTTAAGCGCCTTCACTGTTGCAACAATTACTACGGCACTTGGCTTCAAGCCTGTTTTTCTGCATTTTATGTCTATAAACTTCTCAGCTCCCAAATCTGCGCCGAAACCTGCTTCTGTTACAACGTAGTCCGCAATTTTACTTGCCATTCTCGTTGCTATTACGGAGTTGCATCCGTGGGCAATATTTGCAAATGGTCCGCCGTGTATGAATGCGGGTGTTCCTTCAAGAGTCTGAACAAGATTAGGCTTCAATGCATCTTTCAGCAGCGCTGCCATGGCTCCCTCTGCTTTCAGCTGGCCTGCCGTCACAGGCTGTCCATCTCTTGTATATGCCACTATTATCTTGGCCAGGTTTTCTTTCAACTCTATTATATCATTTGACAGGCAGAATACTGCCATTACTTCTGATGCCACTGTTATGTCAAAGCCGTCTTCTCTTGTTACTCCTTCTGTCTTTCCACCGAGACCATCCACTATGTGTCTCAGCTGTCTGTCATTCATATCAACAACTCTTCTCCACACGACTCTTCTCGTGTCTATGTTGAGATCGTTTCCTTGATGAATATGATTGTCAAGCATTGCCGCAAGAAGATTGTTTGCTGCTCCTATGGCGTGAAAGTCTCCCGTAAAGTGGAGGTTTATATCTTCCATTGGAACAACTTGTGCATAGCCGCCTCCTGCCGCTCCTCCCTTAACACCGAATACAGGTCCTAAAGATGGTTCACGCAATGCGATTATTGTTTTTTGACCAAGACGTGAAAGAGCATCTCCCAACCCTATGGTTGTTGTTGTCTTTCCTTCGCCTGCAGGTGTCGGATTGATTGCAGTAACCAATATGAGCTTTGCATCCTCTTTGTCCTTAAGCTCGTTCTGCAAATATCTGTAATCAACTTTCGCCTTATACTTACCGTAATTTTCAACATATTTGTCCGGTACTTCCATTTTTTCCGCTATGGTATTTATAACCTTCATTGTTGCGCGCTGCGCTATTTCTATATCGCTTAAAAACTCTGCCATCTTTCCTCCTGATTATTAAAACTTTACAAATATATTACCACAAATCTGTCCGGATTTGTATATATTTTTATTAATCTTCAAAACTTCCTGCCGGATAGAGCGGGAAGTTTAAAATCAGGTTCTCCGCATCTTTTTTGCAGCTCATAATATTTGTTTCATCCTCTGGAGCTGATGCCACTCTGTCCATTATATCTGCAATGATTTTTATTTCTGCTTCCTTCAATCCGCGCTGTGTGATTGAGGTTACTCCTATTCTCACTCCGCTTGTAACAAACGGTGATGCCGGGTCAAAGGGTATCTGGTTTTTGTTTACGGTAATACCCACACGGTCAAGCGCATTCTGGAACACCTTTCCGCTGATACCCTTGGATCTTAAGTCAACCATAACAATATGATTATCGGTGGTGCCGCTGACTATACGGAAGCCTCTGCTTGCGAGCTCTTCTGCCAACGCCTTTCCGTTTGCCAGCACCTGTCTCATAATATTTTTAAACTCATCCGATGCGGCATGTTTAAACACCCATGACTTAGCTGCCATTGTAGTAAGGTGCATGGAGCCTATTGAGCCCGGAAATACTCCCTTGTCAATTGCTTTTGCATGCTCTTTCTTGCACAGTATGAAGCCGCTTCTCGGCCCGCACAGCGTCTTTGTAGTTGATGATGACACAAAGTCTGCATGAGGTACGGGACTCGGAATAACTCCCGCTGCTACCAGACCGCTCACATGTGCCATATCAACCATGAAATATGCTCCCACTGACTTTGCTATCCTGCTTATTCTCTCATAATCAATGAGTCTCGGATATGAGCTGCCTCCGGTTATAATTAATTTAGGTCTGATTTCTTCAGCCTTCTTTTCCAATTCTTCATAATCAATCATTTCTGTCTTTTCATTGACACCATAAAAATGATATTCATATACCTTAGAAAGAAAGTTCACCGGACTTCCGTGAGTCAAATGCCCTCCCTGGTCAAGTCTCATGCTCATAACCTTATCTCCGGGATTAAGAATTGCAGCATATACTCCGTAGTTTGCTGAAGAACCTGAATAAACCTGTATATTTGCATGTTCCGCACCAAATAGTTGCTTCGCTCTCTCAATACCGAGTATCTCCAGCCTGTCAGCTTCGTGCGATCCTGCCTGAAAACGTGCACCGGGATATCCTTCAAGTGTCTTGTTTGTAAATATAGAGCCGGACAGCTCCATGATTTCAAGAGAAGCGGTGCTTTCCGATGCAATCATTTCTATATTGTGCTCCTGACGCTTTAATTCATCGGCTACTATTTCATATATTTCAAGATCTGATTTATGTGTATATTTTAACATCTAATGCCTCCGTTGTATGTTATTGTTTTTATTTTAAGCCTTGTTAGCGTTTTTCCTCCAAACATTAGCCTTGTCCTCTATGCTGAATTTATCAGGGTCAAAAACTGGATCGATGCCTTTTGCTTTCTGCTCCTCATAATCAACCAAAAGTTTAATTCCTTTATTAGATAAAATAAGTATTGCAATTATATTGAGCCATGCCATTAATCCTACACCCAGGTCTCCACATGTCCAGATAAGCTCTCCGGTGTTTACAACTCCCGAAAATGTGGAAACTATGAAAATACATCTCATTGCAAGCTTTGCATTCTTGCTCCCCGGGAACATGTACGACATATTGCTCTCAGCCTGATAGTAATATGCCATCAGGGATGTGAAGGCGAAAAGAAATACTGATATAGCTATGAACGGTGCGCCAAATCCGCTGAATGCTCCGTCTACCGCAACCTGTGTATATTTAACACCGAAAGGTACGGCAGGCACATTTTCAACAATAAACCCTCCTGCGCCGTCAGATACGTTGTACGCACCTGTGAGCAATACCATGAACGCTGTTGCGGAACACACCAAAAGTGTATCTACATACACCGAAAATGCCTGTATAAGACCCTGCTTGGCAGGATGCGTACACTCTGCCGCTGCAGATACTATTGCACCGGAGCCTTGTCCCGCTTCATTTGAATAAACACCTCTTTTTACTCCCCAGGCTATAGCAGTTCCTATAATTCCTCCAAATGCCTGATTTACTCCAAATGCAGATGTGAATATTAACGCTATAACTCCGGGAAGCTTCTGAATATTGATAACTATAATAACCAAAGCTACAAGAACATAGGCAATAGACATGAACGGTGCTATGAACTCTGCAGTCTTTCCTATTCTCTTTACTCCTCCAAATATTATCAATGCAAGCAATACACAGATTATTACACCTGTTAAGTACGTATTTATTCCAAACGCATTATTTACTGAAGCCACAATGTTGTAAGTCTGAGCACCCGGCATTAGAACCCCGGGTCCCAATATTGTACAGATTGCAAAGGCCACTGCATACCACTTCTTTCCTATCCCTTGTTCAATGAAATAGGCAGGACCTCCGACATATTCGCCGGCCACTCTTGTTTTGTATGCCTGTGCCAATGAAGATTCAACAAATGCCGAACCTGCACCCAAAAAAGCAATCATCCACATCCAGAAAACAGCACCGGGACCCCCATAATAAATGGCCGTTGCCACTCCTGCAATGTTTCCTACTCCTACACGCCCTCCAACTGTTGTAGCAAATGCCTGGAACGGTGTGACGCCATCCTCGGATTTCTCCTTGCCCAACAAAAGGCGGATCATTTCCTTAAAAAGCCTTACCTGTGGAAACTTCATTCTGAAAGAAAAATAAACTCCTGCAACAAGACACAGTGCAATAAGCGGCGTGCTCCAAACTGCATCATTCAAGGTCTGTACTACTGTTGATATAACATCCATATCTTTTCCTCCAACATAATTTGTGTTAACGTTATCTGAACCGATCGATCAATCTGTATAAAATTATATATCTTTTTACTTTAAGGTAAATTATCAATTCAATCTTGCTTTTTATCATTCTTGCCATTACATTCCGGGAAAATAAAAACCTCTGCAATCTACTGGCAGAGGCACAAACACAATTTTCCGGCATCATTTATATATTTGAATATATGCGGCAGGAGTACTGCCGGTAAATTTCTTGAAATACTTATAGAAGTTATTCAGGCTTTCATATCCGGTGGATTCAGCAGCTCTCTTTATGCTTTGTCCATCTTCTCTTAAAAGCTTAACCGCATTTTTTATTCTTACCTCATGAATGTAAGACATTGTTGTAGTTCCTAGAGTCTGCTTAAAAAGTCTCGAAACATGGCTCGGTGAAATATAGAACATACCTGATAATTTCTGTAAATCTATATTTTCATAATAATGTTCGTTTATATATTCAAGAATTTCATTCAGAGTATCATTTCCCGTCACCTTCCAGCCTATTACTCTCGTTATTGCCTGCAGGAGCTGCTTGTATTCAATAGGCTTCAGAATTATATCTCTTGCGCCAAGGCGCAGAGCCTGCTGCGCATACTCAAAGGAATCATAGGCTGTTATGATTATGTAATCTTTATCCGGAGCATTTTCCATGACCTTGAAGCCATTCATGAACGGCATCAGTATATCTAAAAATACAAGGCTGACATTATTGTTTTTGAGCAACTTCAATGCTTCCTCTCCGTTCTCCGCCATACCCACAATTGACACAGGAAGATTTTCCTTTTGTATAAAATGGCTTATTATATTGGAAACTGCCGGTTCATCATCTGCGATAATCGCGTTTATCATAGCTCTTCCTCCTGATATATTATTGGAATTTCAACAATAACATTTGTATTTTCATCACTGTTGGATGTTATGACCATATCGAATTCAGAATTGTATGCTGATTTAAGTTTCTCATAAATCAAGGAAAGTCCATGACCTGAATTTCTTGAAAGCCCTTTGTTTACCCTGTTCAAGGTTATATCATTTAATAAAACACCGTTGTTTGATACAGTAATTCTTGCCCTGTCGTGTATTTTCCTGACGGATATTATTATATTCTTTTTATCATCGCTCGGCACGAATCCGTGAGAAAATGCATTTTCAACAATGGGCTGTATAAAGTTAAACGGAACTTTGATTTTTTCCATGGTTTCCTCTATATCGTACTGAACATCCAGCTCCTTTCCGTATCTCAGCCTCTGCAAGTTCAAATAAGTCTCAAGATATTCTATTTCAGAGCTAAGCGTTACAAATTTCAAATCCACAGTCATGGTATATCTGAACATCTTTGATAAATCAATTATTGAATTGTAAAGGTCGTACCTGTCTCCGCTCAGAGACATGCTTGCTATTGAATTCAGTGTATTAAACAGAAAATGATGATTTATCCGCAAATTTGTTACTTTGTCATTAACTATGTAGAGGTTATTTTTAAGGGTTTCATTTCTTCTTATTTCATCGTTTATTACCTTATCCTTTTTCTCTATAAGCTGTCTCGATTCATAAAATGAGCAGTAGCTGATGATACTTTTCACGATTTGCTTCAGTAGGCTCTTTATCCCTATAACAGCACTTTCGGGAAAATCATACAGCTCGTCATGCTTTTCAGTCGTGCGGTCAGATATCAGTATATGCCCCCCTCTTATAGTCCCTAAATTCACACCGTTAAACACAATCGGATAGCTGAATATTGTCAGCCCATATTCGCAGATAAACTGTTTGTTTTCTTCCTTTTCAAACTTTCTTTGATGAAAGCAGCTGCAGCTGCTTCGGTTATTTACCGGATCACACTTCAAATTGCAGTAATTCGAGAAATTATTGCTCTGTATTACCACAGACCACATATCATCGTAAATTGTAAACGGAAGACTTATGGCCTCAAGAAGCGTGGTACGGATAGCTTCAACGGCAGAATATATTATATTGCTCATTGCAGCCTCTGAATTATCGGCACATTCATTAATATTACTTCCGTGAACACTCAGATCTGAATTATAGCTTACAGGACGAGAAATAAGCAGCTCACTCAACGGCACATCTCCGGTGTTAATTGTCTCATGAACTATATCAGGCTTAAGGTAAAAGTACATGCCCCTTTCAACATCCTTTTTTTCTCCATCAATATAATATATACCCTTACCTTCCAGTATATATAAGAACTGTTCTATTCCATAGTGAACATGCTTTGGCATACGCTTTCCTCTAAGCAGAGAAGTAATGCCTACATTAAAGGATTGAAGTGTTTCCTCATTGTTAGTATGAATCCAGTTTATATGTCCCCACTCCGTTTTTTGGATCATAATAATATCTCCGTAATTTATTTGTCATCTATTCAATATTATTTCTCTATGAATGATGTAATTATAGCATTCAAGCACATTTCAGTAAATAAAAAATCTACTTATGTGTTTTAGTGATGCGCATTATTCAAAAGTATATAACACTTTGAAATATAAGTTCTATTATCTGTTTTGCCCAATCATTTACCGTTCTTGACAATTTATGATTTCGTCGGAGGAATGTAGCAAGCTATTTCTGAGCTATTGCAAAAATCAAAATGCTCGTCTAAAAGTCACTACGAGCATTTCTTCATCACTCAAATATTTAAACATCCAATTAGTGTTCATCAATATACTTATTAAGTATATCGTGATAAACATCAATTCTGGTATCCTGAGGGTCGGTTTCTTCATTTAAGACAAGGTCAACCATATGGTGCGGAATTTTTCCTCCAACAGCCATGGACTTGATACATGAAACACAATATACCGCAACATCCCGGCATGGCATTTGCGCCGCACGCTTTTTTTGAAATTCTGTTACCCTTTCAATTGAAACCTTCGGGTAAAAATTATCACCGCAACATATAGATTTAACACCACTGTAATCAGATTCAATAATTTCTGCATTCATTTTACGCAAAATGCTCCTGACCGCTGCATGAACCTGAGGCTTTGGGCGGTATGAGCAAGAATCATGAACAGAAACCGTCATTCCGATGTAATCAGGCAGAGGCAAATTTTCAATGCTGTCCAGTACCTCCCAAAGAGAGATAGTCTGAACTCCTTCGTATAAAGAACGAAACCTTCTGTCACAGCCTGCACAGTTATTAATTATAACAGCACCCTTCGGAAGCTGCGGGTAGTGATGGCAGCAAATATTGTGCATCTTCACCTCTCCAAAGTATTTGTTCAGCATATTCAATATTTTTCCCGCCGCATCGTGTTTGTAAACACTTAACGCACATCCCGGATTAAAGTAGCATTTCTCCATATTAATGCCGGATATTTCTATGCTTGGAATTATAACACCGCTCATTCGACACTCCTCGCATTAATCATTCCGCCCTGCTCAAGATCAAGAAGAGCCTTTTTTAATTCAAGTCCTCCCGCATAGCCTGTGAGCTTCCCATCGGTACCGATAACACGGTGGCACGGCACCACGATCATAATCGGATTCTTACCGTTTGCCGCACCGGCTGCACGGCTTGCCCTCGGACTTCCCGCAGCCTCGGCCATCTGCCTGTATGTGCGTGTTTCACCATATGGAATACGGCACAGTTCATTCCACACCCGCTTCTGAAACTCCGTACCGTGGAGCTCGTACGGGAAATCAAAGCCTTTGCGCATTCCCTTCATATATTCGCAAATTTGTTCATATGCCATGTCTGAAAGAGATGAACGTTCATTTTCAGCATCAATTTCACCGGATGTCCTAATGCTTATAACCGACGTTTCCGTATACCCTATTTTCAAAATACCGAATTCAAAATTATAAAATGCATATTTTATCATTTTCTATTCTCCTTTCTGTACGCTGAAGGAGGCATGCCTGTTTCGCTTTTAAAAAAACTATAAAATGATGACAAACCTCCAAATCCTACCGCATATGCTATATCAACAATATCTTCATCCGTTTCTGTCAACAGGCGCCTTGCTTCTTCTAAACGTCTGCCTTTCATGTATTCATGCAGCGTCATACCGTATTCATCCTTGAAAATTTCAGACATCCTACGCTGAGAAACACCTAACTGCGTGAATCCCTGCCTAAGTTCACTTCTCTCTTTGAAGCACTCATCCAAAAGATGTTTGGCCTTTTCCGCTATTTCCTTCATTGGATGATAATCCAAGAGGTCGCTCCTGCACCGCTTGCAAGGCCGGAATCCCGCGTTTCTGGATTCCTCCGCAGTATTAAAAAAACGGACATTTTCGCGCTTTGGCGTTTTTGACTTGCAAGATGGTCTGCAGTAGATTCCGGTTGAATTAACTGCATAGAAAAATATGCCGTCGTAGGATTCATCATTTTCTGAAACAGCCCTCCACATTTCTTCTTGCGTCATTTCCTGCCCTCCTTTTTCTTCTTTGGTACACAATCACTTATTTCAGGTATTGCACCTCCCGCAACAGCCCATAAATACAGACTTGCTACAGTTCCGTAGGGAGAAT
>DNNV01000098.1:11669-13026 GCA_003497505.1 Clostridiales bacterium
AGAATACCGCTTTTTATATCTCTCAAACCTTTTTCTGTCTATACTTCTGTGACGGTAGAGCATTCTCATACCGCGTATAATTGCAAGATCCCCAAAACTCACTACATCCGGGCGCTGCATGCAGAATATCATTATCATTTCTGCGGTCCACACGCCGATACCTTTGATGGACGAAAGCTCTCTCACAACTTCATCATCCGAAAGCTCAACCAGCCTCTCTATATCAAAGTCTCCGCTTCTGACCCTCTCGGCAAAGTTCTTTATATGCTCTGCCTTTTTAAATGTCATTCCAAAACTCTGCAGCTCATTCAATTCAATAGAGCATATTGATACCGCACTTATATTTCCAATTCTGTCGCAAAGTCTCCTCCACACAGTCTCTTGCGCCCGCGTAGAAATTTGCTGTCCTATAATATGATGAATAACCGATGAAAACAGATCTGAATCAACAGCACGATATACGTGTCCGATTCTTTCTATAGCCTCACCAAGCTTCTTATCCTTTTTCTTAAGAAATTCAATTTCTTTATCTCCGTATTCAAAATGCACAAAACCACCGCCTGTTAATAAATTATAGCATATATAATGTTGTTTTTCTTCTCAATTTAAGACATTCAATTTCATGCTTACTTTATCAAGCCGTTACAATGAAGCAACGGCTTCTCCCTGTAGTATTGGCACATAAATGGCCCTCCAATCGCATTGCTGCCACTGGAAGGCCATTAAAAGCGCACATTTAGTTACCTACCAATATCTTTCTGTTTTAGTAGTAAACATATTAAATCTTAAACTATCAGCCGATATAGTAGAAAGTTTCTATCAAATAAATCATGGAAGTCTATTCCCACTTAAAAAAGCGGAGAGAAACAGTGATACATATTACTGCAATTACAATCATTACAACCACCGGAATAAAAACACTATCTATTGGCAGACCGAGTGAAGTAGCTTTGAGAAGTTTTATTCCTTGTGTCAATGGCAATATATCTGCTACTTTTTGTAGTGCAACGGGCATCACTTCATAAGGCAGAGTAGCTCCCGAAAAAATAAGCATTGGAAAATACAGCAGGCTGGCAGCGGCACTTGCTATTTTAATGTTTGGCGCAATTCCTCCCACCAGTAACCCAATGCTGAACATTGACAACATAACCAGTAAGTATGCTCCTAAGAATTGAAGCCATGAGCCGTATAGCTGATAGCCGAAAAATATCGCCCCTATTGCATAGACAAGGATAAGTGAAATAATCGAATAAAGTGCGTAAATGACTACCTGTACCGCCAAGATAAGAGCAGGGCTGGTAGGTGTGACTTTGAAACGCTTTAATATTTTTCTGCTTCGATAATCAGATATAACTAA
>DNNV01000098.1:13103-15563 GCA_003497505.1 Clostridiales bacterium
TAATCAGATATAACTAATGGAAGCCCCATCACACCTCCGGCACAAACGGCAATGGTTGATACTGCACCAAAAGATTGTTCCAAGAAGGTATATTCTGCACCGTCAAAAGCAGGCTTATTTCCAAACACCGCTCCCAAAATAATAACGACAACGACAGGCATACAAATGGCAAAAATAAACATGTCCATCCCCCGGAGGGATAATCTGATTTCTGTTTTAAGTAAGGCTCTAAATGCTTTCATTTTCTACCTCCTCGTCTGTATACCAAAGATATGCGTCCTCAAATTTTTTATAAGGACTGGTAGCTATTGCGTCTTGGACTGTCCCGCAAAAAATGATTCCTCCCTTTTTCAAAATCATGATTTTATCACACAGAGCTTCTACCTCATCCATAAAATGAGAGGTTAATAGAATCGTAATCCCTTTCGCTTTTAATTCGGAAAGGCTCTTCCACACATCCCGTCGTGCTTTAGCGTCCAAGCCGGTGGTTAGCTCGTCCAAGAATACGACTTCCGGATTGGGAATCAGAGCCAGTACGATAAAAAGCCTTTGTCTTTGTCCTCCTGAAAGCTCACTAACCGGGCTTTTTAGTTTGTCAGAAAGCCCAAATTGTTTTAGAAGAGTGTCGTAATCCAGCGCAGTTTTGTAAAGCGAAGCTGTGACCTCACAAAGTTCGGCTACCTTTATTTTGTCTTGATAGTTCGCTTCTTGAAACTGAACGCCGACCTTTTCAAACAATTCTTTTCGCTCTTTCTGCGGATTCATCCCTAAAATAGATACTGTTCCGCTATCTTGTTTCTTCGTCCCCAAAATACATTCAATGGTTGTGCTTTTACCTGCACCATTTGCGCCCAATAACCCAAATACTTCTCCACGGCAAATAGAAATGTTGACATTTTCCACCGCTTTGATATGGGCGTAAGATTTGCATAAGTTCTTTACCTCAATCGTTGTTTCCATGCGATTAAATTCCTCCTTTTCTTTATATAAAAAGAATAACACCAGAACAAAGTCTGGTGTTAAAGTGTAGGGTTTTCCCGAAACTGTTTTTTCATTTTTTTAAGATGAGCAAGCATTATCTTTGCGTTTTGTTCAGCGCAATCCAATGATGTGAGTAGCTTATCGCATACAGAAATAATATCATCGTTTTGCTTTGGGGTATCAATTACCTGTCGAATGTCCGCTTCGGGATTTTGAGATAGGGTATTCAGCATTCGCAAAATTGCTGAAAGAGAGTAATTTGCACAGCGCAGAGAGCGTATGATTTTCAATCGCCGAATATCCTCGTCACCATAAACGCGATATCCATTTTGTTTTCGCTTTACAGTAAGTAATCCGTTCATTTCCCAATTTCTTAATGCGTCTATTGAGATTTGCAAATAATCAGCCGCTTCTTTTCTGGTCAAAAACGTAGCTCCTGTTTCCTCACTATGTCCAGATATCAGCTTTTCAGTAATCCCAATGGCTTCTTCGGCATTGCTTTGCTCATTTCTAATTTGTTGTAGATAATGTTCAGTCAAGCAGATTGCTTTGCTAAAATCTCCGAGTGCAGAGACTTTAATTATAGAAATTGCTTGTTTCCTTAGACCATTTTGCAAGACTTCAACTTTAAGAGCAATTCTTGCAAACTTTATCTGCTCCATATGAAAATCTGTAAAGACACGATAGCCATTTTCTTTACGCTCTGGCTTAGGAATCAGTTCAAGTTCTTCATAAAGCCGTACTGTATTAGGATGGATTCCAATACGTTGTGCGATTTCAGATGTCTTATAAGTATTCATTATTTCACCACCATTTCATTGTACCATAATACCATCATATAAAAGTCTGGTGCTATAATGGAGGGTTTTAATTGTAACGCATGAAAATAGCTGTTGACTGCTTATCTCGTTATTTTAGTATTGATAGTTGCTTCCTTATGCACCCTGATCATTATATCATATTTTATCTTCATAATATCAACGTACTAATTTGAACATAAAATCTTCGCTTTTACTAAAGTTATATTAAAAGCTGGCGATATAAGTTAAGTATAAATAATAAATAAGGGGTGCTCCTCATATGAAAAAGAAAGAAAAGCAGAATTCAATTGCACTTAATAAAAGAATGGCAATAGGATTCGGCATAGTAACCATGATAACGATTTTAGTCTCTTTAATAAGCCTTTTCACCATTTATAAACTATATTTGACAAACAATGTTTCATCCAGGATGTTTGCGGTTTTTTCAGCCACAATGCTGTTCTTCATTATTATCTCCATTGTTTCAGGCTCAATAATCTGTAAAGTATTGAATAAAAGTATTATAAGACCCCTGAAAATACTTAATAATATTGCACGACAACTCTCTGTGGGAGATGCAAGTGCAAATGTCCGCGTCCTTACAAGTGATGAAATCGGAGAATTAATGAGTTCATTTAAAGAAATGGTAGAGAACACAAGATCTCAGGCACAGGCAGAT
>DNNV01000064.1 GCA_003497505.1 Clostridiales bacterium
ACAGAGCTATTACCGAACCGGAAAAAACAGGATATAAATTAAACGGAGCATTTAAAAATGATAATCCCATACATGTGGAATTAGGCTGTGGAAAAGGTAAATTTCTAAGGGAGATGGCTCTTAGGAACCCCGAAATAAACTACTTCGGATTTGAAAAAAGCGTCAAGGTTGCATACAGATGCGCAAAGTCCGTATTTGAAAATGATCCATCAAACTATTTTATAGTGTATTCCAACGGTGATATATTGAAGGACGTTTTTGAGCCGAGTTCAATAGAAAGAATTTACCTGAATTTCTCGGACCCGTGGCCGAAACCGTCCCATTACAAAAGGAGACTCACACATAAAAGCTTTCTGGATGTTTACAAGAGTGTTCTTACATGTACCGGAGAAATTCATATGAAGACGGACAACGACGATTTGTTTGAATATTCCGTTGAACAGCTGAAGGAAGACAATTGGGAATTTTTAATGCTCACAAGAGATTTGCACAACAGCCCCTATGCGGAAAATAACGTCATGACGGAATATGAGGAACGATTTGTAAGCGAAGGCAAGAAAATAAACAAGCTTATAGTGAGAAGAAATGGATAAACTAAAATACTTTTTATTATACTTTATAATAATCAACTTAATATCATTTATACTGTTTTTTATAGATAAGCAGAAAGCAAAAAAAGACAGGTGGAGAATACAGGAAAAGACGCTGCATGCCATGAGCTTTTTAGGTGGGGTCTTTGGAAGTATCGCCGCAATGCTTATATTTCATCATAAAACTCGAAAGACTGTATTTGTTGTGATTACAATTGCCGCTCTTGCTTTTAACATTGTTACTTATTACAAGCTGTATCAATTATTTTTCATGTGAAAGCTGCTTTAGGGCTGAAAGGGAAGTGAAATTTTGAAGAAGATAAATAAAACAAATGCTATGAGGATACTTGATTCTCTGAACATAACGTATGATTGCATGAGCTACGACAGTGAAGACGGCAGTATAGACGGGGTTTCTGTGGCGCATAAGACAGGGCAGAATCCAGAAGCCGTATTTAAAACACTGGTTGCTGTAGGCCACAGCAAGGAGCTGTATGTTTTCTGCATCCCTGTAGAATATGAGCTGGATTTAAAAAAGGCTGCAAAATCATCAAACGAGAAAAACATTGAGATGCTTCCGCTGAAGGAGCTTACAAAAAATACGGGCTATATCAGGGGAGGCTGTTCACCCATAGGAATGAAGAAGCACTACAAAACATTTATAGATGAATCAGCGCTGCTGCAGGATAAAATGCTTGTGAGTGCAGGAGTCATAGGAACACAAATCGTAATAAATCCTGATGATTTGATTGTTGCCGCAGAGGCAGAATATGCAGATTTAATATAATTATACATAGATTTTACATTGTCGTAGTTTAAAAATTACATAATCGGAGTATAAATGAAATTGAATATATTACATGAAGATAAGCACATACTGTGTTTAATAAAGCCTCAGGGAATGCCGTCACAAAGTGATAAAACAAATGACGAAGATTTAATGTCGGAGGCGGAGAAGTACCTGAGTGAAAAGGGAGAAAGACCATACCTGGGATTGATTCAAAGGCTGGACCGTCCCGTGGGAGGAGTGATCGTATATGCAAAAAACGAATTTGCAAACAAGGAGCTTTCCAGACAGGTTCAGCAAAGAGAAACCCAGAAAGAATATTATGCGGTAGTGTGCGGGGAAGCACATGAAAAGGAAGTTGTACTGGAGGATTATTTAAAAAAGCTCAAGACGATAAATATGTCCAAGGTAACAAGCTCAGAGGACAAGGCAGCCAAGCCTGCGAAGCTGAAGTATGAGGTGATGGAAACAGTTTTAACAGAAGAGTACGGAATGCTATCTCTTCTCAAGATAACATTATATACAGGCAGACACCATCAGATTCGTGTACAACTGTCAAATGTAAGACTCCCAATATGGGGTGACAATAAATACAATAAAGCATTTGTAAAAAAGAAAGAATTTACTTCAATAGCTCTCTGGTCACACAAGTTTGGATTCAAGCATCCCAAAACAAAGGAGTACGTGGAATTTACTTCCCTTCCCAATAGCTACCCATTTACGCTTTTCAACATATAGTATATTTATGTAAACTAAATTGAGGTGGAATATGATAACATACAAAGATATAAAAAACAGCAGGGAAATTCAGACATACATTAAAAGAGCAGATGAAACGTTAGCGGCGTTAGGATATACAGAACACGCATTTGCACATGTTGGAAAGGTTGCGGAACATGCGCAGCAAATTCTTAAAGTGCTGGGTTACGATGACAGGACAGCCGAGCTCGCAAAAATTGCAGGATATATGCACGATATAGGCAATGTGGTGAACAGAGTTGACCACGCACAAAGCGGAGCCATAATGGCATTCCGTATACTGGACAAAATGGGAATGGATGTCGATGAAATTGCAACCATAATTTCAGCCATAGGAAATCACGACGAATCAACTGCTGTTCCAGTAAATGAAGTTGCCGCCGCTCTGATTCTGGCAGATAAATCCGACGTGCGACGCACGAGAGTAAGAAACCGTGTCAAGGCAAGCTTTGATATTCACGACAGAGTAAATTACTCCGTGGAATCCTCAAATCTGGTTATTGACACTGAAAACAAATATTCAATTTTAGAACTAAAAATAGACACAGAAATGTTCGCAATTATGGACTATTTCGAAATATTCTTAGGGAGGATGCTGCTGTGCAGAAGAGCCTCCGAGTTTCTGAACCTCCGATTCAAGCTTGTAATTAACGGTGTAGAGTTGCTTTAACATATACTCTTAATGCGAGGAATATTTATGCACAGAGATTGCATAAATATCGAAAATTTTTTGGCTGCAAATTTTTAGAGAAAACTTGCATATTTCAATGAAAAATCTATCAGACACAATAGAAAATCCAGGTTTTAAAAAGATAAAGCAGAAAATGTCGTAAGTTACGTGAAACAATTTTTGCATAAATTACCATAGAAAAATAAGCAATTTTATTTGGTGATGTACAACCATATAATATGGTATGATGCAATACAAGCTTTGATACAGTTTTCGCGCACTTGTGCATGTTTCCTTGTTTCTGATATATACTTCTTACACAGGGCGATTATGTCTGATTTTTTCAGTCACTTTGCTCATTTTGACTTGTTTTGCTATAGTACCTTTTTAGTTTCTGAGAAGGCTACATTCTTTCGGGAACTTCAATTCCAAGTAAGTCAACAGATGTTTCGAGAACCTTGCATGTAAGAGAACTTAGGCTCAGCCATGAACTTCTCTGTTCAATGTTACCTTCGGATATTATCTTACTGCTGTGATAAAACCTGTTGTATGCATTGGATAAATCATATACATATTCGCATAATTTGTTTGGAGCGTTCTCGTAAGTGCTGTATTCAACAGAATCATTAAATTTTGATAATTTAAGCATAAGCTCCCTTTCATATATGCTTTTGGGTTCATGCATCACATGTGTGCCACAGTAATTTTTCTCGGTACCGGCCTTTTTTAAAATTGATTTAATACGGACAATGGTATATAGGATATATGGTCCGGTATTTCCTTCAAAGGATGAAAATTTCTCTATATCAAATATATAGTCCTTAGTGACCTGATTTGATAAGTCCCCGTATTTCAGTGCCGATAATCCAACCTTAGCAGCAATATCGTTTATTTCATGTTCAGAAAATTCTTTGCTTGAATCAAGCTTTTTCAAAACGCTGTTTTGAATATTTTCAATCAGGTCCTGCAGTCTCATGACTCCGCCTTCTCTTGTTTTAAAAGGTTTTCTGTCTTTGCCGTTCATTGTACCGAACCCGATAAAGTCAGTTACAGGCCCAACTGTGTTTTCTTTTTATTTATAGCAATTCGCCTTGAAACGCTACCAGTGTGGTGGTTTTCACATTTGTATTCAAGTATACTTATTTAGTCTCGAATACAAATGGAGGTGTTTCCTAAGTGAAGCCAAGATTTAACTTTGGTAAAAAGGAAGAAGCTGGCTACAACCCATATGGCAAGACCTTTACAGAAAGACAAAAGATAATAATTTGGGGCTTTCACGTTGAGAACCTTAGATTATAAGAAATCGTTAATAACTAACAACAAAATGCTTATCTTGTTTATTAAATTGAAATCCACCAACACACTCCAAATTTATCAATAACAGTGGCACAACATTTGCTCCACGGAACTTCATGAATGGGATTAATAATAACACCGCCATTACTCAAAATATTAAAGGCATTATAAACCGATTCTTCGCTTCCCATCTCAAAAACATTAAAAGTCATTGTTTCCCATTTCATTTTGTGAACTATGCTTATATCACAAGGGTTTGCTGCTTCGCCTAATGCTAAAAAACCTTCACCATTTACGGATAATTCACAGTGTACATAAGCAGTTTCGGTATCATTTTTTACTTCAAATGTAATTTCTGCGCCAAAAGCTTTGCAATACATTTCTGCCGCTTCAAAACTACTTTTCACATAAACCTGAGTATAATTTTTCATATTTACCTCCTGCACAAAATATAAATACCATTACGCAAGCTTGCTTTGCTTGACTTGCGTATATAATGTTTTTACTATTGTATCACAAAAAGAATTAAAATCTACCGCTTCAACGCTTGTTTAGGTGAACTACTATACTTATCCACACTATATCTTAAATAATCTTATTAATGACCGGCATTTTTAAGGAATGACGATGATGAAATTATAAAAGGATTATGCAGTAGGGATTATTCAGCTTATATATCATTTATCATTCTATATAAGCTGCTAATCTGTCTGCTGTAAGTTTTAAGCAGTATGATTTTTCAATTATAGAATCCAAATAGCCTTCAAATATATTAATAATTGATTTTTCTGTTGAAAAATAAAAATTATTTGATACTTCATCCGTATAAATATTTGTATTTCCTATGGATATTGATGAAGGAGTTAAAAATATTGAAGGATTGCTGCAATAAAAATTATTAAAATCAACCGTATCAGATATACAATAGAATTCAAAGTTCTCATTTTGTCTCATGCATTCACATATATTCATAAAGTGTTCCTTTACCTGTTCCTTTGTAAACACATGCTTTTTCCCGCCTATTTCAATTCGTCCCGTATTTATATAATGCACAAGCAGTGACTCGTAAATTAATATTTTCACTTTATTAAACTTTGTATATTTTTCAAAAACATTGCTTACTTGGTCAAGATATTCCATATGCTCCCGCCATTCCTCACCTTCCAAGTTGAGTTCGTTATCTCTGATTAAATCCTGGAAAATGCTCTTTGGAATTAAAATTGACGGTGATTCTGAAAATAATATTCTTTGATTATCTTGTAAAAATTGATTTAGCTGAACATTAGTTTTTCTTAGAGAAATGGGCATAACATAGCTTAATGCTTTTTCCATATGACGTATTATCAAGCCATAGCTGCTGCTTACCGCTTTAATATATTTTTTATCAAAGCTGTAATAGCATAGAAAAACCACATTATTCAAATGAACAATATTTAGGGCAAAGACATCATTTATTACTAAAAATTGGGGTGTTTCTGTCTTTTGCATATGTATATTAAAATCTATGAAGTAATTGCCGGATGTCAATGAAAGAATGTTATTGCACAATATAAATGGATCATACGCATATTTTTCGAATGAAGCACACATGTTTAACCTTAAGCTTTTTAAGTTCATATTATGAAGCTTATTAATTATGTCCGCCATGTGGTATTCAAATTCCTGAAAAATATTTATAGTTGTATTTATAGTTATATCCTTCACTTTACTATATTCAAGCTGCTGAAGTACATCTGTTATTAAATGAGCAACCTCTACATCAGATGTAACCAATGAAATATTTTTGTTCATATTGCCTTCTAAGGTTGAAAATCCCAAATCCGAGTAGTAATTGCTCATAAGATCAGCCTTGATATTTTCGAAATCGTTACCATCAGACAATATATGCGCCAATTTTTCACATATAGAATCAATATTTTTTTCTGAAGGTAATTTCTTTCCTGTAATCCACTTACTTAGGTATGTAGGATCATACCCTAACTGTTGAGAAACAATGTTGGATTTAGTTTCTTTATCGGTAATTAACTTCTTTAGCAAATTTCCAAAATTATTGTCCATAGCTTTAGCCTTTCTAAATATTATTGATTCAATTGAATTAAATTTTGAGAAATTGAAAAAAATGAATAAAGGTTATTGCATATTAGTTCAATTGAACTTATTTAATTTATATACTAATATAAAACACAAGAACTATCAAATAAAATTTTCATGACAGGAGGTGTAAAGTTGTATAGCGATAAACTCAGAAGTCACTTAAAATCTTTCGAAAAGTGTAAGTATTTAAAAGTTGAAGGTCCCGACAATGCTGCGGAAAAGGTTTTTGTTGACTGTTCATTCGGAGTTAATCCTTTTGGTCATAGTGAAAACATAAAAATATATAATGCAGACAAGCGCATTGATGTAAGTAACTATACAGAGCTCGGAGCATTTCGTCTAAGAAAAGTAATAATGGATTATTGGTATCCTGTTGCTAAATTGGATTATGAGAACATATCAATTTCAGATGGATCAATGGGGATAATAGATTTGATCAACAGTCTTTTCATTAATGTTGGAGACAGAGTCTTAGGTTACAGCCCACAGTTTCCCGAATATGTAGAAAGCCTAAAAATTCGCGGTGGAATATATTCGCCGGTACTGTTAAAAGAGGATAACGGCTATAAGTTTAATGCAGATCGTTAACAGCTTAAATGATAACGTATACAAATTTGTTTACATTGACAATCCAAACAACCCGACCGGACAGATAATTACTATTCAAGAAATTGAGAAGATAATAAAAAAAGCAGATGAAGTAAATACGATTGTAATCATCGATGAAGCTTATGGTGATTATATGCCAAAAGATAATTCAGCTATAAAATTTATCGGCAAATATAAAAACTTATATGTAATTAAAAGCTTCTCGAAAGCGTATTCCTTAGCCGGAATAAGAATTGGCTATTTGGCAGGGAGCAATGAATTAATGAAATGTTACAATATTATTGAGGATTATTTAGTAAATCAAGTAGCTGTAAATATTGCTGAAGTAGCATTAAATGACAAAGATTTTTTGGAAAAAACCATCGAGAAAACTAAGAGAGTTAAATCTAAAATTTTAACCTCAATTCATAAGTTGAAAGTATTGGAGACTGATATACAAGTGCCTATTTTTACTGCAGTATGCCAGAATAAAGATATAAACCTGTATAAATTGATGAGAAGCTACGGCATAAATACCTCTTCGGGATTTTTGAATTTAGGTGATAATTCTGTGAGGATAAGAATTCCAAAAGAAGATGAAAAGTTAATAGAATTACTAAAGAAGATGGAGGAAATAATCTAATGAATGATAATAAATTAAATGCACCTCAAATTATTTCTATTGGCGGTGCCTTTATGGGGTTTGTAATTGGTTCAAGCTTTGCATCCGGTCAGGAGTGCTTGCAATATTTCTCAGGTCACGGTGTATGGGGAAGCATTGGTGTCGGCATAATTGCGGTTATACTGTATGCTTGGTTCAGTGCAACGATAATTGAGGACGGAAGAAATTTGCAGCTGACCCAAACAAATAAAATGTTTGAATTTTACCTTGGAAAATACTTAGGAACATTTTGCGAATGGTTTACACCGATAATGCTGTTTTTTGTATATGCCTTGATGATTTCGGCAGCGGGCTCAACTTTTGAAGAATATTATGGATTTAATGGCAATATAGGCAGAATCATAATGATAGCAGCTTCACTGGCAACAGTCTTGTTAGGGCTTAAAAATTTAGTTAAAATAATAGGATATATTTCACCATTTCTTTTAGTAGGAATTATGATGATAGGTATCATGGCTATAGCTAAAAATCCTCAGGGTATTCAACAAGCAGATGAAGTTCTCAAAACCTTAGGAGTTAAAAACAACTTTGACAACTGGTTTATTTCTGGTCTGTTGTATGGTGCATATACTGTTACAGGTGTTGTCCCTTATCTTGCGGGAATTGGTGCCAGCACTGCAACTAACAAAAAGAATGCCATTGGTGGCGGGCTTTTTGGAGGTATAGCATTCATTATTGCAGTTATGATACTAAACTTCGGGCTGCTTGCTAATATCGGCAGTGTATACAACTTAGAAATTCCGTCACTGTTTGTTGCAGATCAGGTGAGCCCGATATTTGGCAAAATCTTTGCTGTTATGCTCATACTTGGTATTTATACAACAGCAGTTCCGATGATGTTTACAGCTTGTAACAAGGTGTCAGAAGACGAAAAGAGTATTAAGTTCAAGGTGGCGGCAATTGTAACAGCAATAGTAGGTTTCTTTGGAGGACAGCTATCATTCTCAACCATGGTTGGAATAATATATCCGATTTCAGGATATGTGGGACTTATCATTTTTGCGGGTATGATTTATACTAAATATATCAAAAAAAGAAGCTATAAAGAGTTTTTAGAAACAATCAGTGAAAAAGCTCATTAAATAGAAATCAATATCAGATATAAATATTAAAAACAAATTGTATATGAATTAGGAGGAAGAAAGATGCAAAAATTTGAATTAACAAGGGAATTTGCTGAAAAGATGGATCAGGAAGATATGTTGGCAAAGTATAAGGAAAGATTTCATACTAAGGAAGGTCAAATCTATATGGATGGTAATTCATTAGGCGTGTCATCTAAAGATGCAGAAGAATCTTTGCTGAATATGTTGGAAATTTGGAAAGAACACGGAATCAATGTTTGGAGCATTGAAGGCGGCAAATATTTCTTATATCAAAACTTTTTGGGATCTCAAATTGCACCGCTGATTAATGCTTATCCGGAAGAAGTTTCAGTGGCAAACAGCACAACCGTGAATGTTCATCAATGTATTGCAACATTTTATAAACCTACAAAGGAAAGATATAAAATAATTGTTGATGATTTAAACTTCCCCAGTGACAGATATGCCGTAGACAGTCAGGTAAAGCTTAAAGGACTTAATCCGGATGATGTTGTCAAGGTTGTTGAAAGCAAGGATGGCAGAACAATTTCTGAAGATTTAATTATA
>DNNV01000092.1 GCA_003497505.1 Clostridiales bacterium
GGAAGCAGAAGAATTAATGGATATATTCAAGCTCACTCATAAGAAAAATGAGCTTGCCAAGAATCTTCCCTACGGGGAGCAAAGACATCTTGAGATAGTAAGAGCCATGGCAACAAAGCCTGCGCTGCTGCTGCTGGATGAACCTGCAGCCGGAATGAATCCCAATGAAACCGCCCATCTGACAGAAACAATAGCAAAGATAAGGGATGAATTCAATCTTACGGTTCTGCTTATAGAGCACGACATGTCACTTGTAATGAAAATTTGTGAGCGAATATATGTGCTTGACTACGGAATGATGATTGCTTCGGGAGTTCCGGAAGAAATAAAGAATAACAAGAGGGTTATTGAAGCTTACTTAGGGGAGGATGTATAAATGCTTGAGATAAAAAATCTTAATGTTCATTATGGTGTTATTCATGCCCTTAAGGATGCGTCGCTGACTGTTAATAAAGGTGAAATTGTAACACTTATAGGTGCTAATGGCGCCGGAAAAACAACTACGCTTCGAACAATATCCGGCCTGAACAAGGCTTCGGGAGGACAAATTCTTCTTGAAGGAAAGGATATTACAAATGTTCCTGCTCCAAAGAGAGTGGAAATGAACCTGTCACAGGTACCTGAAGGAAGAAGGATATTTCCTGCCATGACAATAGTTGAAAATCTGGAAATGGGTGCATACCTCAGGAAGGATAAGGCAAACATCAAAAGAGATATGGAGCATGTTTACGAGCTTTTCCCCATACTTGGAAAGCGTAAAAAGCAGCTGGCAGGAACATTGTCTGGAGGAGAGCAGCAGATGCTTGCCATGGGCCGCGCGCTCATGTCAAAACCGAAAATACTGCTTCTTGACGAGCCATCTATGGGTCTTGCCCCTCTTCTGGTAAGAGAAATATTTGAAATAATTAAAAGTATAAATGCCGAAGGCACAACCATACTCCTGGTTGAGCAAAATGCAAAGATGGCTCTTTCCATAGCCCACAGGGCATATGTAATTGAAACGGGAGCAATTGTAATGAGCGGCACAGGCGAAGAGCTTGCCAAGAGCGACGAAATCAGAAAAGCATATCTGGGAGGTGAATAATATGTATGTAAGAAGCAGAATGACCAAAAGCCCCATTACAATTACAGCCAATGCACCTATAATGGATGCTGTGGAGGTAATGAGGGAAAAGAATCTTAAAAGAATGCCTGTTGTGGACGGAGAAAAGGTTGTGGGTGTTCTGACACAGGGAGATATTCAGAAAGTATCACCCACCAAAGCAACATCGCTGAGTATTTTTGAAATTAATTACCTGCTTTCAAAGATAACCGTAAAGGAAGCAATGACAAAGAATCCAGTGACTATCGAAGCTGATTGTCTGCTGGAGGAAGCAGCCGTTATAATGAGGCAGCACAGAATCAGTACCCTGCCGGTTGTGGAAGGTAGTAAGCTGGTGGGAATAATAACAGAAAGTGACATATTTGACGCATTCATTGACTTGTTAGGATTTAAGGATGTTGGAAGTCGAATTACAATAGAGGCGGCGGATGCACCAGGTGCCATGGCTAAAATATCTGAAATTTTTAAGGACTTAGATGTTAATATCACGCACATCGCTGTCTACAGAGGTGAAGGAATCAGTGATGTTGTAATAAGATCTGATGCTGTTGACACTGCTGATTTGGAAAAGAGATTGGCAGAACGCGGATATAAAGTTAAGCATGTCTTGAAAAATAATAAATAGCTAATAGAAAAATGCACCCTGGATTCCGGCCTATGTCCGGCAAGGGTGTATTATTTTATTTTTGAAAAATTGTTTATAAATAATGACAATGCTCCATAAGTTCTTCACAGTTATGCTGTAAACTTTATATAACTTAAACTTTCAATTATTGAAAGTACAATGGAGGAACTAAGATGAGTTGTCATAGAAATAATAAAGAAAATAAAGGAGCACATAATCACAGTCCTATAAAGCACTTACTGCATATGGTTCTATGCTGCGGCTTGCCAATATTAATTTTTGCCGCACTACCATTTATATCAAAGGTCAGCCCGGAGGCAAGCAGAATATTGGCGATAATTACACCATTTATTTGTCCGATTATGATGATTGGAATGATACCGATGATGTTAGGCGGAGGGCCTAATAAAAAATCAAGCTGCTGTGAAGTCAAAGAAAACAACTCAAGTGAACAACTTGAATTAGATAATGAGTAATATAATTTAAATAAGTTCAACAAAAATTAATGCCGGTAATAAGGGCATTAATTTTTTGTCCAATAAAAATGTAAGAGGTACTAGTAGCAAGTTATGCAGAAATAGCAGAGGCTGCCACAATTCAAAGTGTGCAGCCCCTTCTTCTATTCCGCAGTAATTGTGCTGCTTATCATACCCATCCAACAGGTATAAGTAATAGTTCCTGCTTGTGTTGGTGTAAATTCAATTAAGTTTTCGCCAAGTTTGAGTTTTTGTTGTTTTCCATATGAAGGAATTATGATTTCATTGTTGCAACCATTTAATGTTCCTTCTTCAACAACTATAGTCCATTTCAAGGGAATTCCTGCATACACTTTGATAGGCTGATATTTTCCGGATTCAAGTTTTGTCGTTACAGTCTGATAGCCATCTTTTATATCAGCATTGGCAATCCTGTTGTCTTGAGCCGAATTTATCCCAAGTGGTGCCAATATCATATCTTCAATATTAATTCCTGCCAGTGAAAACCCTCTGTTTCCCATTACTACACCCAATATTATAACTAAGAGCGCACTGATTTTCATCATATTCTTAGTAAATTTAGAGCTGAGTATTGAACTGAATGCACCAAAAGCAAACATTAATGGTACCGTTCCTAAGCTGAATAAAAACATGGACAATGCACCTGTTAAAAAGCTTCCTGTGCCAAGCGCATAAAGCTGCATTGCCTGCAACGGTCCACAAGGCATAAATCCATTAAGCAAGCCTACGATAAATTGACCCTTATCATTTTTTGTGCTGTCAATTTTATTAGTTAAACTTTTAGGAAGCCGGGGCATGATTTTTTTTAACGTAGGTGCAATACCTAACATGTTAATGCCCATTATAATCATGAAAGCGCCGGCCAAAAGCGAAATTACAGACTTTCCTTTAAGTGACAAGCTAAAGACAGAGCCGAGAGCACCGACTAAGCCTCCTAAAATAGTATAGGATGCAACTCTTCCAAGGTTATATAAAAAGCTTGGTTTTAGTTTGCCGGATATATTGTTATTTTCACATCCGTTACATCCTGCGCATTGTGACAAATTTATACCGCCACACATAGCGATACAGTGAACTGATGTAAAAAGTCCTGAGATGAAAAGCATTCCATAGCCCATACTTTGAGTTATTTGCGGAAAAAAATTAAATCCGACAGTATTATTAATAATTACATACAATCCTATGATTATCAGAAAAATTAACAGAGTGCTTGTAGTGCTTGAGTCTTCTTGCAATCTATCATTTTCATGTATAACACCATAACCTGCTTTTTCAATAGTGTCATA
>DNNV01000331.1 GCA_003497505.1 Clostridiales bacterium
CCTATGCAGTGAATCCTTATGGGGATGGAAAAGCAGCACAATATATAAAAGAAGCCATTATAAACAAGATGATATAATATTATAATAAAACATTTGAGCCTGTCATTCGACAGGCTTCGATTTTATGGATTTGGTGCTGAGAAATTTGTAACAAAAATATATTGACAAATATTTGTTTTTGTTATATACTTCGATTGTCAAAATATTAGAGATTGAATAAATACTAAAGTCAAAATAATAGATATTTAAAATAGTTGGAGGATGACATGATTTTAGAAAAAGTTACTGCAATATTAGTTGAAGAGCTGGATGTTGAGGAGGCAAATGTAAAGTTAGAAAGCAAAATCAAGGATGACCTTGGTGCAGATTCATTGGACTTATTCGAACTTATCAGCAAAATTGAAGATGAACTTAATGTTACAATTGAAGAAGATGATTACAGCAAACTTGTTACAGTTAAAGACATCGTAGACTACATCGAAAGCAAGCAAAATTAATTAAAAAGACGAAAAAAACGCCGGCAGGCGTTTTTTAGTAAAGGTAAGAAATACATATGAAGGAGACTATATGATAAATACAAATATATGCAGCCTTTTGAACATCAAATATCCAATACTTCAGGGCGGCATGGCTCAGATATCTGATGCGGTGTTAGCGGCGGCAGTTTCAGAAGCCGGAGGCCTGGGAGTAATAGCGGCCGGGAATAATACAGCTGAAGAGCTGAAGAAAGAAATTAAAAGAGTAAAGGAGCTCACAAACAAAGCCTTCGGTGTGAATGTAATGCTTTTAAGCCCTCATGCGGAAGAAGTGGCAAATTTACTGGTTGAAGAAAATGTGCCTGTTATTATAACGGGAGCAGGCAATCCGGGAAAATATATGAAGCTTTGGAAGGATGCAGGCTCAAAGATTATACCTGTTGTACCTTCGGTTGCATTTGCAAAGCATTTAGAAAAGGCAGGGGCGGATGCAGTCATATGTGAGGGAACGGAAGCGGGAGGACATGTAGGTGAAATCACTACAATGTGCCTCACGCCGCAGATAGTTGATTCTGTTAAAATCCCCGTTATTGCTGCGGGAGGTATAGGAGATGGCAGAGGAATTGCTGCAGCCATAAGCCTTGGTGCGCAAGGAGTACAGGTGGGTACAAGATTTTTACTCGCTGAAGAATGCGGTGTTCATCAAAACTACAAAGATAAAGTGAAAAAAGCAAGTGATACGGATACAGCGGTAACGGGCAGAAAGACCGGGCATCCGGTACGAGTTTTAAAAAATAAGCTTGTTACCCAATTTAAGGAGCTGGAAAAGTCTAACGGAACAGTTGAAGAAATGGAGCAACTGGGCAGGGGAAGATTATACAAGGCGGCGATTGAGGGGGATGTGGACTACGGTTCTGTGATGTCGGGTCAAATTGCCGGTTTAGTGAACAAGGAACAGAGTTGTGAAGAAATAATTATTGAAATATTTGAGGAAGCGGAAAAAATTATAAGAAATTTAAGTTCATTTGTATCAGGAGGCAATAATGAATAAGACAGCATTTGTTTTTCCCGGACAAGGAGCTCAATACGCAGGTATGGGGAAAGACTTTTATGAAAACTTCAGAGAGAGCAGAGAAATATTTGACAGAGCGAACAAGGTATTGGGATTTGATATAAAAAAGTTATGCTTTGAAGGACCGGATGAGGAGCTGAACATAACTAAAATAACTCAGCCCGCACTTCTCACAGTGTGCATGGCCATTTATGAGGTTCTGAAGAAGAATTTTAACGGTGATATGGCGGCAATGGGGGGGTTGAGCTTGGGAGAATACTCAGCTCTTACAGCTGCCGGAGCAATGGATTTTGAAACGGCAGTGAAGTTAGTGTATAACAGAGGCACCTACATGCAGAATGCAGTTCCTGTAGGCGAAGGAGGAATGCTTGCATTGCTGGGATGTACAGATGAGGATGCCATAAATTTCTGCAATGCAGTTACAGAAAGATATGGGTTGTTTGAGCCTGCGAATTTCAACTGTCCGGGACAAATAGTGGCAGGAGGAAAGAGCGCGGCAATTGAGGGAGCATTGGAAATAGCAGCTGAATTTAATATAAAAAGAGCTGTTAAGCTTCAGGTCAGCGCACCGTTCCACACATCCATGCTTATGCCGGCAGGAGAAATGCTCAAAAAAGACCTGAATAATATAGAATTTAAAAAGCCGTATTGCAATGTTATATCAAATGTTGATGCAAATTACTATTCTGATTCTTCAGAAATTGCAGTCAAGCTTGAGCAACAGGTTTATAACCCTGTAAGATGGGAAGCTTGTGTAAGAAGCATGATTGCCGATGGAGTAACTACATTTGTAGAAATAGGACCGGGAAGAACCTTATCGGGATTTTTAAAGAAAATTGATAAAAATATAAATTCAGTAAACATAGACAGTATTTCAGCATTGGAGTCTTATTTACAGACATCGTATGCAAAGGCTGTATAATAGCGTATTTAAAAATTTATTGGCTGTTGCCGGAAAGGGGAATTATGAAGACTGCAATAATAACGGGGGCTTCAAAGGGTATCGGAGCTGCCATAGCTTCAAGGCTGAACGAGCTTGGCTATAGTCTGGTTTTGAATTACAGGAGTAATACTGCTTCAATGGATGAGCTGATAAACAGCTTTGTTAATAAGGAAACCGAGAATGTAATTGTACAATGTGACATATCAAGCTACGAGGATGCGAAGAAGCTCGTGGATACAGCTTATGAGAGGTTCGGAAGTGTTAATGTGCTCATTAACAATGCGGGAATAACAAAGGATAACCTACTTCCGCTCATGAGCGAGGAAGAGTTTGATACAGTCATAGAAACAAATTTAAAAGGAACATTCAATTGCTGCAAGCACATATCGAAAAAAATGATTAAGCAAAAGTACGGAAGAATAATAAATATTTCTTCTGTTGTTGGACTTGCGGGAAATGCCGGACAAATTAACTATTCTGCTTCTAAAGCAGGAGTGATAGGGATGACAAAGTCCATGGCGAGGGAGCTAGGGAAGAAGAATATACTTGTAAATGCAATCGCGCCGGGATTTATACAAACTGAAATGACAGACAAAATTCCAGATGATGTAAAGGCCGAGATGATAAAAAATATTCCTTTACAGAGACTGGGACAGCCGTCAGACATCGCTGATTCGGTAGAGTTTTTAATTTCGGATATGGCATCATATATAACAGGCCAGGTATTGTCGGTAAACGGCGGATACTACATGTAAACAGGAGGATTTATGAAAAGAAGAGTTGTAATCACCGGAATAGGTGTTGTGAGTCCCATAGGCACAGGTGCTGAGTTTTGGGAAAATATAAAAAAAGGAAAATGCGGCATAAGCCAGATAGAATCATTTGATACAACTGAATTCAATGTTAAGCTGGCGGCAGAAATAAAGGACTTTGATCCTACAGACTACATTGAAAAAAAGGAAGCGAAGAGGATGGACAGATACAGCCACTTTGCTCTTGCTGCTGCCGATATTGCGGTTAAGGACTCAGGTCTTGATACTGAAAAGGTAGACAGTCACAGATTTGGCTGTGTAGTAGGAAGTGCTGTGGGAGGAATACACACAATCGAAGCAGAGCATGAAAAACTTCTCACCAAGGGACCTAGTAAGGTATCAACATTTTTTATCCCAATGATGCTCTCAAATATGGCATCTGGCTTAATAGCAATCAAGTATCAGGCAAAGGCAATTAACTATTCAACAGTTACAGCATGTGCCACAGGTGCAAATGCTATAGGTGAATCATATAAGAGAATTCAAGACGGAATATGCGATGTAATGCTGGCGGGCGGTTCTGAGGCTGCCATAACACCTTCCTCAATTGCGGGCTTTGCGGCATTGACAACATTATCAACAACTACAGATGTAAACAGAGCGTCAATACCTTTTGACCAGGAAAGACACGGATTTGTAATGGGAGAAGGAGCAGGGGTAATGGTTCTCGAGGATTACAGCCATGCCGTAAGCAGGGGGGCAAAAATATATGCAGAAATTGTTGGCTATGGAGCAACCTGTGATGCATTCCACATGACTTCACCTGATGAGAGCTCTGAAGGACAGTCTAATTCTATGCTTAGTGCCATTGAGGATGCAGGAATCAATCCGAAGGACATAGGATATATAAATGCTCACGGCACAAGCACCAAGTACAACGATAAATTTGAAACACAGGCAATAAAAAATATATTTAAGGAATATGCTTTAGATGTGCCCATAAGCTCCACAAAATCCATGACAGGTCACTTGTTGGGAGCAGCAGGAGCAGTTGAGGCAATAGTGTGCGCTAAGTCTCTTCAGGACTCATTTATACCGGCAACAATCAATCATAAGGTTACAGATCCTGAGCTGGGGCTAAATTTTGTTCCAAATGTGGGTATTGAGAAAGAATATGATTATGCATTGTCGAATGCTTTTGGATTTGGCGGACATAATGCCACGCTTATTTTAAAAAAAATAAGGTACTGATATGATTTTGAATTCAAGCGATATACAAAAAATAATACCTCACAGATATCCCATGCTGCTGATTGACAAGGTAGTTGAGCTTAAAGAAGGTGAGCTGGCTGTTGGCATAAAAAATGTGACTATTAATGAGCAGTTTTTTCAGGGACATTTTCCGGGCAATCCTGTCATGCCGGGTGTTTTGATTATAGAGGCACTGGCTCAGACGGGAGCAGTGGCAATATTATCTCTGGAAAAATTCAAAAATAAAACTGTATATTTCGGAGGAATTAAAACAGCCAAGTTTAAAAGGAAAGTATGCCCGGGTGATACGCTAAAACTTGTTACTGAAATATCAAAGCTTAAAGGAAGTTTTGGAATAGGCAGCGCCACAGCATATGTGGGTGAAGAGGTGGCGGCAGAGGCAGAATTGATATTTGCCGTGGAATAAATGAACAAGTGGAGCAAAATGCCGTAGTATATAACCGCGGCATTTTTTTAACGGTAATTTATTTAATTATTGTAAGATTAAAGCAGGTGTGATAAAATATTAACAAAATTTATTCTTTATATATTTGATGATGTGTGATATAATAAAAACATGTACATGCTTTTTAAGCATATAGATGCCAAAATGAAACATAGTATCAAAAAGATACTATGTAATAGTGAGGTGATATAATGATTAGTAACAAGGAAATGCACAATACATGCCATATGAGCGACAAATGCATAAAGTATAATGAATGCCCTATGGTATTGGTGCAGAAGCTTTTGTCCGGCAAAAGAAAGATAATGATTTTGTGGTATTTAAGCGGAAAGATTCTCAGATTTAATGATATTAAAAGAAGACTTCCGGATGTAACACAAAAAATGCTTACGCAGCAGTTAAGAAGCTTGGAAGATGATCACCTTATATTCAGGAACGTTTATCCTGTTG
>DNNV01000209.1 GCA_003497505.1 Clostridiales bacterium
AGTGACGATTATCTAGGTGAATTAGCAGAAGACCTAGGAGTTGACGAAATTCATTGGTTGGATAAAGATGGAAAAATCATCTACTCAACCATACCTGGATATTTAGGCTGGACACCTGACGCAGACCACCCTCTGAACGCAATCATTCAAGGCCAGAAGGAATTGATGGAGGATATACGAAAGGATGCAAAATTTGGCAACTATGTAAAATACGGTGCTGTCAGAAATTCAGACGGCAGATTTGTGCAGGTAGGAATTTCTGCCGATAAAGTATACGAGCTCACAAATAGATTCAGCTATCAGGCGATTGCGGAAGATGCGGCATCCGCTGAGGGCATCTTATATGTTGACGTTATAAACAATGATGCTGTCGTAATTGCAAGCAGCAATAAGAGCAATATAGGTTTGAAGAAAGGAAATGCAGAAATTATTTCCGCCATTCAAAACAGAACCCCTTATGCTTCGGAATATTACTCATCCTCATTGGGTGAAGACATCTATGATATAGTATATCCCATTGCTATTGAGGGGAAACTCATAGGTTCCGTCAATATAGGGTATCAAATGAAAGATGCGCATGCAGCCATAGCAGGCAATATCAGATTAATTTCAATTGTAGCATCCTTAGTCTTTGCTGCACTGATTTTAATATTAGGCAAAATATCCGACGGTGTAATAAGATCAATTGAAAATATCAAAAATCAGCTTAGTATTATGGCCTCCGGAAACTTCACCCATGAAGTGTCTCAGGACTTAATTCGTAAAAAGGATGAGTTCGGAGATATTGCCAAATCCCTGAGCACTACTCAGGAATCCATTAAGGACATCATCAGCAGCCACCGAATGCTTGTAGAAAAAATGCAGCTTGGATTAGCGGTTCATGAAATTATTACTGATGAAGAAGGCAATCCGGTCGACTACAGATTCTTAAGTGTAAATAGCAGCTTTGAAAAATTAACAGGATTAAAAAGTGATGAAATAGTGGGTGAAAGAGCTCTGGAAGTATTGCCTCATCTTGAACCCTACTGGATAAATGCATACGGTGAGGTTGCGCTGACAGGTGATTCTCAAGAATTTGAGAATTATAACGATGAGCTTGAAAAATGGTACCAGGTTGTTGCATATTCGCCAAACCATAATCAATTTGCCGTTATCATTGATGATATTTCCAACCGTAAAAAGATGGAAGAGCTTCTATATATGGAAAAGGAAAATTTCAGAACAACATTGTTATCCATAGGTGACGGCGTAATCTCAACCGATAATAAGGGACGAATTATTTTAATGAATGTCATAGCAGAACAGCTTACAGGCTGGAAGGAAGAAGAGGCTATCGGCAAAGATTTTGTTGAGGTCTTTACAATAATTCATGAATATACAATGGAACCATGCAGAAACTTGGTTGAGGATGTTCTTAAGACGGGTGAAATCAAGGAGCTCGCAAATCATACTGCGTTAATACGAAGAGATGGCACACTACTTCCCATAGAGGACAGCGCAGCACCTATTTGGAGCAAGGATGGAAAAATAACAGGTGTAGTTATTGTTTTCAGAGACTTCACCGAAAAGAGAGAAAAGCATAATCAAATAGAATATCTCAGCTATCATGACTATCTCACGGGATTGTACAACCGCAGATATATGGAAGAGGCGATGAAACGCATGGATACGGTTGAAAATCTCCCTGTTGCCATAATGGTGCTGGACATAAACGGATTAAAACTTACCAATGATGCCTTTGGCCATGAAATGGGAGATAAACTGCTTAAGAAGGTTGCGGAAATACTGAAAAAGGCATGCCGCCCACAGGATGTTATAGCACGCATGGGCGGTGATGAATTTTCTATATTGCTGCCAAATACAGACCATGATCATGCGCTTAATATAAGGGATTCCATTATTGAAGAAACCTCTAAAATCGAGCTCGAATCCGTTATTGTCTCCGTTGCTGCCGGCTATGACATAAAGACCAATAAAAACCAGGATATGGACGTAGTTATTAAAAATGCCGAGAATTCTATGTATGAAAGAAAAATGAAGTATGGCAGAGCAATGAGAAGTCAGGTTATAGAAAATGTACTGCGCAGCATCAATCTGAAATATGACAATGAACAAATACATACGGAAAGAGTTGCAGAATATTGCGAGCTCATGGCAAAGGAAATGAATTTCAGCGATAGGGAAATTTATGCAATAAAGCATGCCGGAATTCTACATGATATAGGAAAAATAATAATTCCTCCTGAGCTGTTAAACAAAAAAGAAAAATTAGCAAATGACGAATTTGATATAATTAAAAAACATTCTGAAACAGGCTACCACATACTTAGAAATACATACGAATATGCAGGGTTAGCAAAAATTGTGAGACATCATCATGAAAGATTTGATGGAAACGGATATCCAGACAAGCTTAAGGGGAATGAAATTCCGCTGGAATCAAGGATTATAACCATTGCGGACGCCTATGAAGCAATGACGGCCAACCGCCCTTATCAGAAACCAAAGAGCAAGGAAGAGGCGCTGCTGGAAATAAGAAGATGCTCAGGAACACAGTTTGACCCCGAAATAGCTGAGGTATTCCTGAATCTCATGGGAACAAATCCGGAAGTGAAATAAAAATGTCAAAAAGCTGTAGCAAAACCAAAATTGCTACAGCTCCTTTTTTAAAGTTTCGTTGATACAATTATAAGCCTATGTTCAGTACCCTGTACTACGCCGTTCTCCTCTATTTCTTTCTGTAAACCGCAAAGCTTATCAAAACAGCTCTCAACCGAAAAACCCGGAAATTCCCACTGTATTATTTTTGCAAAGTAAACAAAAGCCCCTACATCATAGAAACGTACCGGAATAAGGCTTTCTTCTCCGTCAAGTATTTTAAAACCGTTTTTCTCCAACTTATCCGCCGCATTTTTCAGATCGAAGTCAGGAAATTGAGGTCTAAAGTCATCTATAAGTCTGCATGACAAATCATAGTTGTTTTTTCCGCCTATTTGCTGCGTAATAAATAAGCCGCCTTTTTTCAATACACGGCTTACTTCTGACTCTTCATAATACTCATGGCGATTTATAACTATATCAAAATATTCGTCATCAAAAGGCAGATTATCATCTTCATATATTTGCTTAACAATAATTCCCAAAGGCTCAAGCCTTTCTCTGCAAAGTTCCACATTGGGAGGATATGCTTCCGTAACGCAGGTCAGATTATGCTGATGGTTCAAGCTCAGCAGGAACTCTCCGCCTCCTGTACCCATATCTAAGAGTCTATATTTATCATTCAAATGAGACAGTACAATGGAACCATAATCCCAAGGTATCCCCTCTCCGTCATATCTGCCATGAATATGTGAAAAATCCCAGCCTTTAAAGACATATGCCTCTTCTTCCAGCCATATCTTTTTTAATTCATCAACATTCATTCGAACTTCTCCTAATTTTTTTCTTTAATAATCTCTTGCTGCACGTTTACAAACAGATATCAAACAAATCTTTTAATAAGCCTGAAAGCAATAAAGAAAATGGCTGCAACTGCCCCGATTATCAGAACCAGGAAGCCGATTATGGAAGCTTTGTATAAATCTACCCTGTCGAGCAAGGATATTTTTTCTTTATAATACAGAGTAAATGAAAGGTCTTGCTCCGGCAGAGAATTTAAGGCTGCACTGTAAATATTATTGTCTTCTCTGTTGAGACCAACGCTGCTTTTAATAATATATGGAGCTTCCTCAGGAGTAATAATCCTTATGTTAAGGTTCTTGAAATCATTCCAGTTTTTAGCCGGGTTCAATATATAGTCAAAAGTGTATTGAGGAGTGTTTGTTTCTCTTCTGTCCATGGTTCCGGCTGCAGTATAGCTCACACTCACAGTCTTCGTTGAATTTTCAGTAAATTCAACTGTATATACCAATATTAATATTCTCTTGCTGTACCATTCTTCGGATAACATATCCTCCGAGCAAAAACCCATATTGCTTGTAAAAACCCTGTCTAATGCCTTCGCATACATATTATACAATTGTATTTCATTGAAGTTATAAGTATCATTATCACCACTATCGGCATATTGCTTCAAATAATCCTTCAGCAAAATATCTTCGGAGGTTACCTCATAATGAAGTAAGTCTGTTTTTTCGGTAAGAGTTCCATCCTTATATTTTTCAAAGACTAAATTGACATCCTCACCTAAAATAAATATTTCTAATACTTCAGGTTCCCAAAGTCCCGCAGCGACTCTTATATTTTCACCATCACCTGAAAAGCTGTTGAATCCTTTTGTCATAACCTTCGTATGTGCCGAATCATAATTAAATTCAACGGAAAGATTAGCATTATCCGCCTTGGGCTCCGCATATATTTTATATAGTTTTCCTGTTTCATCCTCAGAAAAATTATACGGCACATATTTATCCCTTTTGATTGTGCCCACTATTTCATTGAAATCATAAATACCTTTTTGCTGTTCTTCACTATAATTACCTATGCCGTCTATCCTGCTTCCTATATACACCTCAAATGGCAATGTATCATCATCTGCCATAATAGATACAGCATCTTCTGAGAACCCTCTTACACTTTCAACAAAGGGAAAAGCCATTTCGGATGTTTCTCTTTTGTCTGTGGGATTGTGCATTTCATACTCTGCTGTTACTTTTCCGCTTATGCTGTAGGATGAATTCTTTGCATCATTAAAGTCAAACGTCAGCATTTCATTTCTCACTGCAATGGGGCTGTTTTCTTCAACTGCAACAATATCAGAAGATGGTGCCGCAGGCCATACTACCGGACCCGAATTGGCGTATGCAAAAACAAAATTAGAAATAAGAATAAGAGAAACCACAACATTGAAAATACTCTTTTTCATACAACTACCTCCTACTGTACAAGACGAACTTTTCCAAGTTTTGTTCTACTTTTAATAGTTCATGAAATTATTTCCTTTATCCATTCCTTTAATACATAAGCATGGTTATATGTCTCATTTTTAGCAGCATATAGTAGTGTTACATTTCCTTCATTCAGCTTATTGCAAATCAGATCTATAAATGCCCCGCGATGCTCATTGTTATCTAACTCCAGATAATATCTTATTTTAAATTCATCCATGGTATTTTCATCATGATTGAATGTTTTTCTGAGCTCTGTACTGGGCGTAATTTCTTTAGCCCAATAATCAATATGCGCCTTTTCCTTTGTTATGCCTCTTGGCCAGAGCCTGTCTACTAAGATTCTGTATCCATCCGTATGAGAAAACTCCGAATATATCCTTTTAACCTGCAAATGATTAATTATATCCATTTCATTTCTCCTGCACCTTGAACCTGGATTTAAAAACAGCTGAATTATTTCCCTCGTTTATCCCCTCAACATAGACTGTACTTCCGTCCTTGTCATCGATACCTTTTTTAAGTATTATGGTTTCCCCGGGCAATGCCTCGTGAATATAATTCACCTCTATTGATTTGGTGAAATAATTCTTATGGTCCTCCACGCTGAAGCAATCCATAATATAATCCAGATATTTGGAATTGTTAAGATGCTCATTCATATCTATGTCGCTGTACCCCACGGTTTTTCTGTATGCCTCGGACATATCCCCGTTTGCATTTATCCTTCCCAATGTGCAATCTATGGACCTTTCTCTTCCAGCATCCGGAAATTCCGCATTAATTACCTTGCTCCTCTTTAATTTTCTGCTGTTGATGTCGATTATTACCCAATTGGTAACAGCTCTCGCAATTATATTATTATTTTCATCATACACTAAGAAATCTCTTTCAAAATTCACCTTGTCCGGCTGAAGAGGCCATGTTTCTATGAATATATTTTCATTCCACACAGGATATCTCTCAACATCTGCCCTAGCGCTGGTAAGCACCCATATCAGATTATCCTTTTGCAATACGTCTCTCCCAACACCCAACCTTTCGGCATGCTCCGTTGCCATGTCCTGAAAATAAACAAACATGGTGCTGAGCTTCAATTTTCGGCTGAAGTCCACATCGCTGACCTGAACCGTGTGTTTTTTTCTATATATAGCTTCCACTTTAATCCTCCGGTTCTAAAATATACATTAATTATACCACCATAAAAATGCATGTTCAACTGCGAGCATGCAAATAATTTAGTGTAGAAGCATTACCGGCTGTAGCCTTCGGCTTAAAGTCTTAATATTTTATCTGAAAACACTATGCTGCCATCTCCCAAGGATGTAATTTCCCCGAGGAAGCTGTTCACTTCTTCAATATTTGTACCATCAACCAGCTTTGCTGGCTCTGCGCAAAGTACTGCCTCACCATTAAAAAGGAATGCTATTTTGTCGCTCATGAAAAAGGCATCTTCCTTGTCATGGGTTATCATAACAGTGGTAATTTTAAATTGTCTGTGCACTTTTAATATATAGTCTCTTATGTAATTTCTGAGATTGTTGTCAAGCCCTGTGAACGGCTCATCCAGCAGCAAAACCTTTGGCTCCGTTGCCAATGCCCTCATAAGAGCAACAAGCTGCTGCTGACCACCCGAAAGCTGGTGAGGATATTTGCACAGATGTGTTTTCATATTGAAAAACTCTGTTATTTCTTCTGTTTTTTCAATAATTTTATCCTTGCCCAGCTTTTTCATTTTCATTCCGAACTGTATATTTTCAAGCACAGTCAAATGCGGAAAAAGTTGCTTGGACTGATGCACCATGGCAATTTGTCTTTTCTCCATGGGCATACGATTAATGATTTCACCGTCAAGAATTACCTGACCTTCGCCTGCAGAAAGCGCACCTGTAATAATTCTTAAAATAGTTGTCTTACCCGCACCGCTTGGTCCCAAAATTGAAAAAAAGCAACTTTTGTCTATATTCAGATTTATATTGTTCAAAATGTTATTTTTCCCTACGCTGAAGCTAATGTTTTTCAATTCCAAAAAGCTCATATACACTCATTTCTCTTTCTGTTATTGTACATTTTTTCTATTCCTGCACAAAGTGCCATCACTATTATACCATACAGAATATACAAAAGTGTATATACTGACGCAATATTTCTGTCAGAGCCTGTTATATACGGTGTCATTATCATCGAAAAATTTACCGAGCTATAATCTCCCACAAAGAAGTTTACAAAATATTGTGAATATGAAATGATAAAAGCCATTAAAAAGCTTGAAATATAACCAGTTAAATAAACAGGTACATTTATTAAATAAAATGCTCTCCACTTGTCGGCGCCAAGGCCCCTGGCAACCTGCTCCTGTTCCGTACCCCATACCTGATAGAATGAATAAACCATCTTGAAGGCATATGGCAGCGAAAAATAAATATGAAGGATTAATACCATTATGCTTCCTCTGATTCCAAGTATATTCAAGAACATTTTGTGACTTCCGATACATACACTTACAACCGGTAAAAGCATAGGCAAATAAAACATGCTTTCCAGCTGGTGCTTGTACCTGAAGCTGCTCTTTATGAAGAATCTTGAAAGCATTATGCTCAGCACAAGTGAAATAAATGCTGCAGCCGACGAAAACAAAACGGATTTCAGTCCGATGACCCAATCCCCTGAATTTATGAAGTATATAAACCATCTTAATGTAAAATTGCCCGGCAAAGCTTCATCAGCCACCCAGCTTGAAAAAAAAGCCCAAATGAACATGGACAGCAGAGGAAGAAGCAAGAATATCATCAGTGCCGCAAATATAAGCTTATTTAAAATTTTCATAATGAGATTCCTTTTTTTGTTTGTTTTAGCGATTTATAAAATATGACGCACAGCACGATTGATACTGCCATCATCACAAAATTCACGGCCATGGACGATGCTCTGCCTGACAGGTCCGGATTTACGTATGCGTTGTATGCCAGCACACCTATGGAAACAGGCGTCGAAGGCCCTAAGAAATAATATCCCTCATAAGAAAACAGGTTGTAATTAAAAATAATCAGGAACGATTTAAGTATTG
>DNNV01000028.1 GCA_003497505.1 Clostridiales bacterium
CTATGAGATCATGAATCCCATAGTAACTGCCACAAATGATGCATTCAACAGGCTCAAACCCGGATTTGAAGCTCCTGTATGTATAGTCACCTCGTTGGGAGGGTCTAAGGAATCGCCTTCGAGAAACAGATCGGTGCTTGTGGGTGTTATAAGAGATATAAACAATCCCGGTGCCATAAGGTTTGAGCTGAGGTCGCCAAATCCATATTCAAATGCATATTTGGTAATAGCGGCATCCTATCAGGCCATGCTTGACGGTATCAGGAATGTTATTGCGGCTGAGCTCAGCTGCGAGGATCTTGAGAGAGAAATATCCAAGAAGTACGGTGAAGATTCGGTATATCTGGAAAAATACAGAGAATACAGAAGTGAAGAGGATGTCTTCGAAAAATATACCCAGGAAGAGAGAAACAAGCTGTATGGTATTGCACCTGCAACAGTGTGGGAAAATCTCAGCGGTTTTTCGTCCTGCGAATCGAAGCAGCAGGTATTGAAGGCGGGGGATGTTTTTACGGATAAGCTTATTAACTCATTCAAGGAATCAACTATGCAGAAGTGGAAGAATGAGCTGACGGGAAGAATAGTCCATGACAATATAATGCTGCTAAAAACATTTGTGAAGCTCCATAATGAGCAGGACCATTCAACTGATCTGGATGTCGTAAATTGGGAAAAAATTATTTATTTAAAAACAAAGCTTATGAAAGACAGCATGTCTAAAAAGTGCATATTCACCAAAATCAAGACAGCAATCAAGGACGGAGATTATGATGCTGCATCTGAACTTCAGAAGCAAATGAATGAAAAAATGACTGAAATCAGAGCGTTATATATAGAGTATAAAAATAATATTTTCTAATTCATATCAAAAAATCTAAAATTTAAATTGATAAAAATAAAATCGGAAATGCGGTGAAAAAGTATTTCCGATTTTTGCATAAACTTGTATAATCTTATAAAGTTACATTGTAATGACAGGAAAGCATAATTATAAAATGTTGAATTAAGCAAATTACTGTTTACAAATTGCAAATAGTATGCTAATATTGTGTTGTATAAAAACGTATTCACGAATATAACTAACCATATGAAATCGTTTTTGTATAATGCTGCGTGCGGATAGCGTGCATAAGATTGGGTTAAAGGCAAAAGTTGTATTTGAACTAAATTAAATATTATAATTTTCTTATGCATTGTTAATTAACACGTAAAATTTTATCGGAGGATAATTATGAGTAAAGTTCCAAGGGAAAAGAAACAGGCAACATTAGGAATTTCCATTATTCCGGTGCTGGTAATTGTGGCGGTATTGGCAGTATCAATAATAGTTTTTGGAGCAGACCCGCATATTCCTATATTAATAGGTTCAGCGGTGGGCGCATTGATTGCTGTATATGTGCTGGGATACAAATGGGAAGAGATTGAAAAAGGTATTTTTAACGCAATAAACGGCGTAATGCAGGCGATTTTAATACTTGCAATAATAGGTATGCTTATAGGAACGTGGATTGCCGGCGGTATCGTGCCAACATTGATTTACTACGGATTACAGATATTATCACCTACATTTTTCCTTGCGGCATCTGTTGTTTTGTGCAGTATCGTTTCTTTGGCTACAGGAAGTTCCTGGACAACTGCAGGAACAGTAGGGGTTGCGCTTATAGGAGTTGGACAGGGTCTTGGAGTTTCCATTCCTTTAGCGGCAGGAGCAATAGTATCCGGAGCTTATTTTGGAGACAAGATGTCACCTTTGTCAGATACAACAAACTTGGCACCTGCAATGGCAGGCTCTACGCTGTTTGATCACATCAAGCACATGATGTATACAACAGGACTTTCCTATGGTATAGCTTTGGTATTATACATTATACTTGGACTTCAATACAGAGGACACGACCTGAATGCAGGCGCTATCCAGGAAATATTGAATGCCATATCTGAAGCATATATTATCAATCCGTTGTTCTTGCTGGTTCCTGTAATTACTATAGGAGCGGTTGCAATGAAGATTCCTGCAATACCTGGATTGATTATAGGTGTTGTTCTCGGAGGAATCTGTATGATATTCCAGGGCGGAGACTTTGGAGCCATTATAGACGTAATACAAAACGGTGCTGTAACTGAATCAAGCAATCAGATGGTTCAAGAGCTTCTGACAAACGGTGGTATGCAGAGTATGATGTGGACTATCTCATTAATCATGAGCGCTATGTGCTTCGGTGGAGTTCTCGAGGCAACAGGTATGATGGCTTGTATAGCAAACAGTATGCTTGAAAAGGCTAAAAACACAGGCTCACTTATACTTGTTACAATAATTTCATGCTTGTTTGTAAATGTTCTTTGTGCAGACCAATACTTAGGTATTGCTCTTCCGGGAAAAATGTTCAAGGATGCGTTTGCTGAAAGAGGCTTGGCTCCAAGAAACTTATCGCGTGCGCTTGAAGATTCAGGTACAGTTACATCTGCGCTGGTTCCTTGGAACACATGCGGTGCTACAATGGCGGGATTCCTTGGGGTTTCAACATTTGCATACGCTCCGTACGCATTCTTCAATATATTGAGCCCAATTGTATCAGCTTTTTACGGATTCGCAGGCATCTCAATAATGACATTAGAAGAAGACCCTGCTTCTGAGCAGTATGTACGCCCGA
>DNNV01000094.1:0-11913 GCA_003497505.1 Clostridiales bacterium
TGTTAGCTGTAAATCCGTATTTCTCAAATACCTTCAGCGCTTCTTCGCTTTGTAAAAATTCTACGAATGCCTTTGCTGCTTCCTGATTTGAAGATGCCTTCACAACACCCACAGGATATATAACCTTTGCAACGCTTCCCTCAGGAGCTTCTGCTAAAATTTCAACATTTTCATTGCTTGCGGCATCTGTTGCATATACAACACCTGCATCTGCACTTCCTTCAGCAACCCAGTTCAGAACTTCTGTTACGTTTGTTCCAAGACTAGCTTTTGCAGAAACCTGATCCCAGATTTTTAAGTTTTCAAATGCTTCCTTAGCATACTGTCCTGCAGGAACACTTGCAGGGTCACCAACTGCTATTGTATCAGCTTTCAATATGTCTTCGAATGTGCTCATGCCCTTGTCGCTTCCTTTAGGGGCTATGAGGACGATTTTGTTTTCAAGAAGCTTAACAATAGAATTTTCCGCCATAAGTCCTTTTTCATCAAGTGCATTCATTTGCTTCATAGCAGCGGACATAAACACATCTACTTCCGCGCCTTCTTCAATTTGAGTCTGAAGCTTTCCTGAGCTGTCGTATGTAGCGTTTACAGTTATGTTCTGGTTTTTCTCTTTGAACATAGGTATCAATTCATTGTCCATACAGTTTTTCAAACTTGCAGCAGCAGCAAGAAGAATTGTTGCGGGTTCTGCAGCAGGTTCTTCCGGTTTTTGTTCCGGTGCAGGTGTTTCTGCCGGTTTTTCAGGTGTTGGTGCCGGTGCAGGCGTATTATTAGAACATCCCGCCAAAGCGAATACCATACATAAAATTGTAATCAAAGCAATAATCTTTTTCATCTTTCTCTCCTGTTTTTTAATTTATTAATTATATCGTTAAACTCTCACGAATATAACGCCGTGCAAATAAAAGCATCTGATATCAGATGCTCAGGCAGCAAAAAACGCCGCCTATACTCCTTTTCCGAATCCGCAGTTTGGATATGTGCAAATCTCACAGTTGAGGCACAACCCACCCTGTCCCAGTCTGTCTATATCGGATTTTTCAAGATTCTCGTCCGCCATTATCCTTGGCAGTATCAGGTCAAATATCGTACGCTTTGCATACATTACACAGCCCGGGAGACCTAATATCGGAACTCTTTTACCGTTGTAATCGTAGTAAGCTACCAAAAGCATAGCTCCCGGAAGCACTGGTGCTCCGTATGTGATTATTTCAGCACCTGTAGCCCTGACAGCACCCGGTGTGCAGTCATCAGGGTCAACGCTCATGCCTCCTGTGCAGACAACAATATCTGCTCCCTGCTCAATATATGCCAGGACCGCAGCCGTTATTCCTTCCTTGTTGTCGTCAACTATTGTCTGTCCCATTATTTCCGTATCGAATTCGCTGAATTTATCAATTATTACAGGCCCAAAAGTATCCTTGATTCTGCCGTGGAAAACTTCGCTGCCTGTTGTTACTATTCCAACTCTTTTATGCTTGAAGGGCAGTATTTCCATGAGCGGCTTTCCCGCTCCAATTTCCTGAGCCCTCTTCATTTTTTCTTCTTCTATAATCAGGGGAATTATTCTTGTACCGGCTAACTTGTCCCCTTTTTTAACCATGGTATTTCCATGTCTTGTTGCTATCATCATTTCGCCAAGGCTGTTAACACGATAAAGTCTCTCGTTATCAAGCTTGAACAAACCGTCTGCATCAGCAATTACTTCTATCTTTCCTTCTTTGACAGGTGAAGGCCTCATATATTCATTTTTGCATATTCCATAAAGGATTTCGGCCGCATCATTTTCATGAAGTATCCCCTCCTGATTTTCCCAAACATAGAGGTTTTCCTTTCCAACAGAAAGAAGCACAGGTATATCCTCTTCTCTTACTATATGTCCTTTTTTAAATACCACATCCTTTGTTACACCCTTGATTATCTGAGTTATATCATGACAAAGTATGTGACCAACTGCATCTACAGTCTTAATTTGTTTCATTTCTTCCTCCTGATTGCTTCCGCTGACCTTATCCTAAGGGATCAATCCCAATTTCTCACGCCGCTATTTTTAAAAAACATAACGACTTTTATTATTATACACTAACTTTTAGTCTATGTAAATTAATTTTTTATCATAGTTACATTTCGTATAAAATTTAGATTTTTAACTGTTTCAATAATTTACAAAAATTCACCCTGCCTTTTAAGCAGAGTGAATTAACCATTGCTATTCAATTACTTGACCCTTGATTTTAAAATATCAAAGCCTAATTTTTTTATTGCACCTTCCACTTCTTCAATAGATATCTTATCTTCATCAAAGTCAAACTTCACCTTGCTGGTGTTAAATGATATTTGTGCTGTATCTTTAACTATACCTTCTAAGTTCTTAAGTGCACCTTCTATTTTAAGTGTACATGATGGACATACTAATGTTTCTAATTGCATCGTTGCTGATTTCATATTAATCTCCTCCTGTTAAATCTTTATTCCTCACAACTTCTAGATTAATTATAACCTATTCTAAGAAATAAAACATTGATTCAGGTCAATTTTTCATTTGCTTTTTAAATTATAGCTTAATAATCTCATACCGTTAAGAATTACAACTAAAATGCTTCCTTCATGAACTAGCATCCCGATTGACATATTCATCCATTCACTGAATAGCACGCTGGCTAATAATATAAGCACAACTCCAATTGCAATAACAATATTTTGAACCATATTTCTTGCTGTTGCTTTTACAAGCCCAAGAGCGTGCGGCAGACGACTAAAATCAGAGTTCATCAGTACAACATCAGAAGTCTCAATAGCTACATCTGTTCCGCTTCCCATGGCTATTCCGATATTTGCCAGTGCGAGGGAAGGACTGTCATTGACACCATCTCCAACGAATGCAACAATTTTCCCCTTTTCTTCAATCAATTTTTTTACATATGCAGATTTATCCTCAGGCAACATGTTTCCATACGCTTCAGTTAATCCCAGTTCCCGGCTTATGACATCAACAGTTCCCTGATTGTCACCTGACAGCATTATAAGGTTTTTTACCCCTAACTTTTTTAGTTGTTTAAGGTCTTCCTTTACTCCAGGACGTATCTGGTCACGAATACCCATCAGAATCTTCAATTCTCCATTTACCGAAGTTAATACAAGTGAGTTTCCGCTTTCTTCAAATAGAGCTATATTTTCTTTTGCCTTTTCACTTAAATCCACGTTTTCTCTTTCCATAAGCGCCACGTTGCCTACAGCAATTCTGTTTCCATCTACATTAGCTACAATACCGCCGCCTTTTACAACCTCTGTATTAGTCACTTCCGAAAACGTAGTTTGACCAATTTCCTCAAGCACAGCTTTTGCCAAAGGATGATCCGATTCTCGCTCAACACTTGCAAGGTATTCTAAAGCCTCATCAATATTATCACCATAATGTACCTTATCAGAAACAGATGGATTCCCTACAGTCAAAGTACCTGTTTTATCAAATACAATTGTATCAAGCCTGCTGAAATCCCTGATCACTTCACTTCCCTTTAATAATATCCCATGACTTGCACCATTACCAATTCCAGCAACATTTGATACCGGTACCCCAATAACCAGTGCTCCCGGACATCCCAAAACCAGGATGGTAATTGCCAGTTCGATATTATGTGAGAATAACCATACTATGAAGGCTATAACAAGAACTGTTGGTGTGTAATATTTTGAAAAACGGTCTATAAATCGTTCTGCTTCAGATTTGGAATCCTGTGCTTCCTCCACCAGTTCGATAATTCTTCCAAATGTGGTGTCCTCACCTACCCTGTCCGCCACTATTTGTATGGTTCCATTGTCCAATATCGTACCTGCAAATACACTTGAACCTTTCTCCTTTGCAACCGGTATGGATTCACCTGTAATACTTGCCTCGTTAATGCTTCCTTCACCGATTAAAACCGTTCCGTCAACAGGAACCTTTGCACCCGTCTTTACAAGCAATACGTCTCCTACATCTACCTCATCTACTTCAACCTCTTCAAACTCACCATCTTCCATCCGTTTTAGTGCACTTTCAGGAGCCATCTCTGTTAATGCCTTTATGGCTGAGCGTGTTTTATTTAAGGTTCTCTGTTCCAGATAAGCACCAAACAAGAATAAAAATGTAACAATTGCAGCCTCTTCAAAGTTCTGTATCAGAAATGCACCTGTAACGGCTATCGTAACTAAAACATCAATGCTGACCACTTTTACTCTTAAAGACTGATATGCTTGAATAATTATTGGTAGTGCTCCTAAGATGGATGCTAAAATCAATGACCATTCAAAGATAACCATATTGCTTATTGTCCACTTGGCTAAGAATCCACTGGCTATTAAAACTCCATTTATTAAAGCAATCTGATTCTTATTTTTTAAAATTAATCTTTGCATTTCCCCACCTCATTTCATTGTTTTAATTTCAGCTATAATATGCCTCATCAATTTCTGATAACATATTATATACTGCTTCATAAGTTTCACACACATCGCCCGGTACAGTATAATTATCTGTGATTTCACGCAGTTGCTTAAATTCATTATCGAGTTCTGTATTTTCCGCACCTGTTTCTTTAATCTTGGCGGCTATACCATCATATATCTTTCTGACATCATGGAATTCCGGGTGAGTCCCACCGTGAACTTTTGCTACAACAGGTACATACAGTTCTAATTTTTTTAAATTTTTTCCCATTGCTTCATTAAACTTCTTCATATATTTATTCTCCTTTTCATTTTGTTTTATCTTTATTCTATCTACATTCTAGCATAGTATTACAAAAGAATAATTGACCCAAATCAATTTATAAAAAAATATCTTGAAACTTATTTGCTTACCTGCAGAAAAAAACAGATGAAAATATACATCTGTTTTTTTCAAGTATTGATTTGATTTTCTGGTCTTATTATATCAATATTAAAAAAGCTCCCTTTAACCACCTTATTTGTAATACTTACCTGAACATTCTTTGATTTCCACTTCAATAACACCAGTACCATTTACCATATTATCTGGTAGGACTTCTCCCGAAAATTGAGGAGTATATTTATTTACTATTCTGTTTAATATTTCTCTTTTAACACCAGCATCTGTAAGAAGCCTTGCATGCCCTAATATAATAGCACTGTTGTACTTAACATTTACATCACAAGCTACATGAATATCTTCACATAATAAGCCTAACATTTCATGAACCTCAACACAAACTTTAGAATCTAGCTTAATATTATCAATTTTTTGTCCTTTTGGCAGTCCATGCATGTAAATTTTATCATTATAGTATACAAAATTCATTGGTACGGCGTATGGAAATCCATCGCTGCCTTGAGTTGCGAGGACACAATCCTGTGTTCTTTTCAATAAGTCCTCTATCTGTTCTTTTGTTAATTGATGATTTTTCATTCTAAATTGCATAAAATTTCCTCCCGAGTTTTTGAATCTTGTTCATTATTAATCTGTAAATAAGACACTATTTACTAACCATAACCTTTATAGTAATATAATATCATATATTGAATATGCTTGAAGTGCCGGTTTGATGTTAAATGATGGATACAGTTTCTAAATATACTATGGGGTGATTTTATGATTTATATTAATGGCAAATCTGAACTGCCAATTTATCAACAAATCTATGAACAGATAAAGGAAGATATTGTCAAAGGCGTTCTGATTGAAGGAGATAAACTTACTTCTACAAGGTCATTAGCAAAGGAATTATGTGTTTCTAGAAATACAGTAGAAAACTCATATTTTCAACTATCTATTGAGGGGTATGTTGAAAGCCTCCCCGGATCAGGCTTTATTGTAAAAAATATAAATGAAGAATTACTCTTATATCCAAGTGAAATTTCAGATGAGCTACATAAAAATATAGGAAAAGATAAAGAATCATCTTTATTTAATGATGATTCTTTATTATATAAATATAATTTTCAATATGGGAATTTTGATGATTCAACATTCCCATATTCACTATGGCGGCGTTTGACCGCAGAGGCTCTTTTATCAATTGATACCAAAAAGATTAATTTTTATAATCATAAACAAGGTGAGCCCGGTTTACGAATGGAAATTATGAATTATCTTAAAATCTTTAGAGGAGTCTCTTGTATCGCTGAACAAATCGTTATTTGTTCAGGAAATCAGCATGCATTAGATTTGATATGCAAGATTTTTTCTAAATGCAGCCCTAAAATTGCAATTGAAGAGCCCGGATATGATGGTGCTAGAATTGTATTTGAAAATAATAATTTTGAAATACATCCTATTCCTGTAAAATCCGATGGAATAAACATATTAGAATTAGAAAATTCTTCAGCGAAACTTGTATATATTACACCTTCTCATCAGTTTCCCACCGGTGTTATTATGCCTATTCAAAACAGAATACATCTGCTTCATTGGGCAACTCAAAATGATGGCGTTATAATAGAAGATGACTATGATAGTGAATTTAGATATCATTCTAGACCTATCCCGTCTCTCCAATCAATTGATAAAAATGAACGTGTCATTTATTTGGGTACTTTTTCAAAGGCCCTATCACCAGGGCTTCGCATGAGTTATATGATTTTACCTAAATGGTTATTATCTAAATACAATCAATTATTTAATGGTTATTACCCAACCGTTCCATGGCTGCAACAAAAAATAATCAGTCTATATATGTCCGGTGGACACTGGGAAAGACACTTGAGAAAAGTACGACTTTCCTATAAAAAGAAGCATGATACATTGATACAAACACTCACTGATTTAATGGGTGATAAGGTCATAATACATGGTAATAATGCAGGTTTGCATATAGCTCTAGAGTTTATTAATGGCGAGCAGCAAGATTGGTTAATTGAAACAGCAAAAGCATATAAGATAAAAGTTTATCCAATCTCGCAATTCTGGTATATAAAAGAAAATTATTCAAGCAATATGATACTCATGGGATTTAGCATGTTGAATGAAGAAGAAATCATTGAGGCTATTACTATTTTAAATAAAATATGGTTTAACCAAAAAGATACCGAACCTGTTACTTAACTCAAGATGAAAATACTACACTCAACATGCCTTGAAGTGGCAATGAAGACGACCGTTGAATCTGTAATCCTTTGATGATTCTTTTATTTTGAGAGCCTAAAACCGAAGGTTTCATTGCGAGTAACATTATTATATTAAAAAACATATGTTAATGTAAAAAGGTGATTAAATGGAGACAGGTTATTTAACGATTCAAGTTCTTACAGGTGATAACTCATTACCGGTAGGTAATGCACAAGTTATTATTAAGAATTCAGAAGGTATAACTTTTTATACAACTTATACAAACTTAAATGGCAATACAGATTATATCCCATTATTTGCTCCTGATAAAATGTATTCCATGAATCCTAACTATCCCTATCCGGCATATTCTACTTACGATGTTAGTATCTATGCGGCCGGCTTTTATACCAAGCATATTCATGGTGTACAAATTTTGGATACACAAATTGCCATACTTCCGGTATCATTACAGCCATTACAAGCTGAACTTCCTATCACTAATCAGGCGTTACCGAAAGAGGTGGATATTCATATGCCACTTACCATACTTCCGGCATCATTACAGCCATTACAAACTGAACCTCCTATCACTGATCAGGAGTTACCGGAAGAAGAGGATATTTATATTCCACCAAATAGCCTTCTTATTCCTACAGAAAACCAACAAATAGGATCAAATGAGACCATAGCCTCACGTACTGTTATAATTCCCGACTATATAACCGTTCATTTAGGCCTACCTACCAATGCAGAAGCAAGAAATGTGAGGGTGGGGTTTAGTGATTATATTAAAAACGTAGCCTCACACGAAATTTATTCTACTTGGCCGTATAATTCACTCGTCGCTAATATTCACGTTATTGTAACTTTTGCGATTAATAGAGTATATACCGAATGGTATAGAAGCAGAGGTTTTAATTTCGATATAACAAATTCTACAGCATACGATCAGATGTATGTTGATGGGGGCCAAATTTTTCAAAACATCAGTGAAATAGTTGATAATATTTTTAACGTATATGCCCGGCGCATTGGTTTTCAAAATCCATTTTTTACTCAGTATTGTAATGGGACCACAGTAACCTGTAATGGACTATCCCAATGGGGGACAGTTTCATTAGCAAATCAGGGATTAGATCCATTACAGATTCTTCGGTACTATTATCCTGATGATCTGGAGCTTGTAGCTAGTGATAATATCACCGGAATAACCGAGAGTTATCCCGGTTACGACCTTAGTATAGGCAGTCGGGGTGAGCCTGTGTTAAGAATGCAGAATTACTTAAATCGAATTCGTGTTAACTTTCCTTTGATTCCGGTAATTTTCGTTCCAAATGGTTACTTTGACACAGAAACACAGATTGCAGTCAGGACATTCCAAAGCACATTTCATCTTACGGTGGACGGTATTATTGGAAGAGCTACATGGAATAAAATTTCGTTTACTTATGTGGGTGTCATTCGCCTGGGAGAACTAGATAGTGAAGGGATAAGAATAGGTATTGGCACAAATCCACCTGATGTAGTTTTATCCGTAGGCTCAACTGGTTCAGACGTTATCGAATTGCAATTTATTATTGATTATGTCTCACCTTTTTACCCAACAATTCCAACTGTTATAAAGGATGGTGTATTTGGTCCTATCACAAAAAACGCTGTAATTGAATTCCAGAAAACATTTGGATTGGTTGATGATGGCGTTGTAGGTGTCAGTACTTGGAATATGTTATATGAAGTTATTCGCGGTATTAAGCAAAATGCACCAATTCCTTCGGTTGAGTTAGTTCCTCCCACTGGAGCTGCGCCTTATCCTGGTATCCCATTAAGTTTTGGATCAGTAGGTCCGAATGTACGATTGATGGAAAGCTATCTAAATACAATCCGAATTGTTTACACTAGCATACCTTTTACAATTGTGAATGGTGTTTTCGATGAAGGTACAAGAATATCTGTAGTTGCATTTCAGCAAGAGTTCGTATTGACACCAGATGGTGTCATTGGTCCAATAACCTGGAATAAAATTGTAGAGCAATATTTATTGGTAACCGGTCAAATGTCGGTCTCGCTCCAATTCCCAGGTACACCATTAGAAGTTGGTTCAACGGGTAGTAATGTCAGTTTGATGCAAGGGTTTCTCTCTGAGCTACGTAAGCCTTATCCAAGTTTACCGGAAATAACTGTAGACGGAGTTTTTAGCACACAAACAGAAGCAGCCGTTATAGCATTTCAAAGGCTATTAAATTTAACACCAAACGGAATAATAGGCCCGGCAACATGGTATGCTATTATTACTGAAAGAAATGCTAGAGTTTAAATAATATAACAATGTTGCCTAATTACTTATTTGCCATATATCTAAACTCTATTTTAAGATCTAGAATATCATTAAAAGCGGGCTGAGAAATGCACCTTTCAGCCCGCTTCTTTCTATTTTTCTTCAAAACTACTCAACATCAAGTACTTTATCCCCTCTATACTGCTCTTTCATTTATCCTGCAACTGCTTCAATTTTTCTATGTCAGAAATGATATATCCTTTTCCCTTTTCTTTTGTTAATATCCCCAACTTACAGAATTAATTTATGGCGAAATTAGATGAATGCTCCTTCACAGTACTAAGAAGATATTTCAAAACATATACTTATTAAGAAAACAATATAAGGGAGTGTAAAATTCATTGAAAAAAGTTAATGTTAGTTTGCAGCCTATTGTTAGTAATATAAATTTACCCACTGTTATAAAAACAGCTGTACTTCCTGGCGACTCAATCGAAAGTTTATTTATCGCAACGCAAATAGGTGAAATTTTTTATGTTAGAAACGAAATTATAGAACTTTTTTTAGATATTCGCCAACGAATCATAAAATTAGGTTCTAATGGTGGATATGACGAACGAGGATTGCTGGGTTTAGCGTTTCATCCTAATTTTTTTTACAATGGCCTTTTTTATCTTCATTATTCATTAGCCGGAACACAGGGTCCAGGCGCTCATTCGGAATCTTTTATGCCTGACCCATGTAATCTCAAAACCTTAAACCAAAAATGGACTAATAGAGAAAATCAATATGATCATATTGATACAGTTGAAGAATGGTTATTTCAATCAAATGTTCGGCCTCAAAAACAACGGACATTACTAAACTTAAGAAGACCATTCCTTAATCATAATGGTGTCAGTAGCTTAAATTTTTCACCGGAAACAGGAAATCTAATATTAACAACAGGAGATGGTGGGTTAGGTTATGATCCATTTAATTTAAGTCAGGATATTATGGAAATTGCCGGCAAAATAATTGAAATTGATGTGAGCATTGATACGCTAATTAATAATCCTCCCGTAGTCACACGATTTAATGAGCTTCCTGCACCAATTCAAAGAACCCTTGCTGTAATTGCCAAAGGTGTTCGCAATATTCCCGGTATTTCATTTCAAAGGTATTATAATCAATACATCAAATATGTGGGAAATGTTGGTCAGGATCTGGTAGAGTCAATTTTTTCATTTATATATCATAAACCAATAATGGTAACCGAAATTGTTCAAGCATTCTTACAAAATAGTGAACCTAATCAGGAAGATTTTATTAATTTCGGCTGGAGAGGATGGGAAGGCGATTTTCCTACTGCGATTATAAGAGATTGTTCTGCAAATCCTGCTTTGACCGAGAAAACTATTGCTTATTATAATGAAGCAATAAATACTTCTATTATGCGCCTGCATCCTCTGACTTGTTATTATCATTTTGATGCACGACCTGAAAAGTTTGGTGGTACAGCACTTACAGGAGTTCATCCATATATGGGAAATGAAATTCCTGATTTAACGGGATGCATTGTTTTTACCGACCTTGCTAAGAATGAAGAATCTAAACCTCCCAAAAGAGGGGTTTTAGCTTATACTAAAATAAGAAACGATTGCAAACTAAATGATTTTAGTATTATTGAAACAAATTATAATTTTGGATCTAAATCATCTTATTATGTTAGTTTAGGAACAAATCTTACTCAAACGAAACTATATTTAGGTGTTTATGGTTCTGAGAATGTAGCTGATTATAACCAAGGTACTATTTTTGAAATTGTTAAATAATTAATAAATAAGAACCCCCGCTCAACATGCGATCAAAAATTGTTGTAGAGGGAATCTTGTTGTATTCACAATTAAACTAACCTCAATTCTGGGTGCTGTCCCCCAGAATTGAGGTTAATTGAAAGGGTATCGTCTTTTTAAATAATTGTAAACGTAGTTTGCCAAAAATAAATATATAAAACAATATATAATGGAAAAAAACATCAAAATACTTACTTGTGTCAGTAAGTTCCCCGTAAGATTGATACCTAATACAGGAATTCCAACTATAAAATTTACTACGCTAAGTGATAATGTTAAAATAATTCCACTAAATATGGATATTAACAATTTAGATTTTAAAATATAATTAAAAACTCCTAAAGAAAAACCCGCCACTCCGTTGGTAAAGAAAAAAAATAAACCTTCATGAGCGTTAAAGAAAAAAATTAATATACCTGCAATTATATAACCTACGAATCCAACCTTTGGATTTAATCTTGACAATATATATATAGGTATTGCACTTAAAATCGTGGCAATAATAAATACTTCACCAAAGGATGTCGGAATCAATTGTAGTGCAACAGAAAGACAGATTAACAGGCCACCTTGAGCAATATTTCTAATGCTTATCAACATAACACCACCAATATAATATTATTAATACGTATTATTATATGTAGCAGTCATGAAAAGTAGAATGCTCTTTCATTTATCCTCCAATTGTTTCAATTTTTCTATGTCAGAAATGATATATCCTTTTCCCTTTTCTTTTGTTAATATCCCCAACT
>DNNV01000094.1:11995-12286 GCA_003497505.1 Clostridiales bacterium
CTTTTGTTAATATCCCCAACTCACAGAATTTCTTGATGACGTACAGCACATGACGGTAACTGACATTCATGTATTCAGAGACATCTGTATGGGGAATATTATATATACCCTTCTGCTGATGTTGAAGAACAAAGGAAGCAAGTCTGATATCCAAAGAATAATTCAAGCTCTCGCTCATTCTATAGCTTCTTACCAATAATTTATCGGCAATATACGATGCAAAATAAAATGAAACTTTTGCATCTTCTTTGCATAGTTTTCGTAATTCATTTATATCAAATTCTAAACATT
>DNNV01000239.1 GCA_003497505.1 Clostridiales bacterium
CGCTCTTCCGATCTCTGCTCCGTCCGTGAATACCTTTATCCTGAAAAAATCAATTGAGCTAAGCTTTAAAAATATGACCGAAGATATAATCGATGTTAGCATAGCTGTAAAAATACCAACGGCACCAAACTTCGCTATTGAAAATTCCGCACTGCTGATTCCTGATATTGCTATAAATGAGCACAATGATACCGCTGACACGATTATGGGGCTGATGTGTCGGTTTCTTTCATTGCTCTCAACAGCAAAAGAATAGCTGACACATACAACCATGAGCAGGGACAGAATATTAAATGTACCGTCCTGTACATACATGAAAAAATTTTTCCACTCCACACCGAAAACTTTCTCCATCATGCTTTGATAAGCGGGAATTGGCAGACTTAAAAGCAGCAGAGTAACGGATCCCATGAGTATGATAGGAATCATATACGTAAGACCGTTCCTAACAGAAATCATCAGCTGCATGTTTTCTAATTTTCTATTAAATTCAGAAAGTATATCCGAAATTTTATTGAAGTTCAACACATCGTATCCTATCTTTCCGTCCCGATAAAGAACAGAGCTATTGCTCCTTGTCCTGTATGTGAGCCTACTACAGGCCCTATGTAATTGCAAACTACATCCTTTACGTTCAATTTTTCCTTTACAAGTGATGCAAGATACTCCGTATCCTCCTGGCTGTCGGCATGGCTTATAAAAACAACTTGATTTTCAGGCCTTATCGCCGTTGCTTCCATATGCTCGAACAAGGTCTGAATAGATTTTTTACGCCCTCTTACGTTTCCTACAGGTATCAGGTGACCTTCGTCATCCACATGTATAATCGGCTTGACATTGAGAGCAGTTCCCAGAGTAGCCGTCATTGCATTGATTCTGCCTCCCCTTTTAAGGTGGTTAAGGTCATCAACAGTTACCCAGTGGCACATGTGCAGCCTGTTGTCAAGAAGCCAGTTCTTAACACCGTCAATATCCATTCCTTCACGTTTTTTCATGGCTGCATGGTAAACAAGCAATCCCTCTCCCATTGATGCCGCCAGCGTATCAATACATTCAATTTTAGCATCTGTGTACTTCTCTCTGAGTCCTTCCGCCGCTATGATGGAGGAGTTAAAAGTTCCGCTGAGACCTGAAGAGAAGCCTACGTAAAGAATATCTTCTCCTGCCTGCAATATGGGCTCAAAATATTCCTCAAATGTTTTTACGTTAATAAGCGTTGTGGTTGAGCGCTCACCATCTTTTACTTTGCTATAAAATTCTTTTATATCCAATTCTCTGTGATCAGGGTAATTTAAATAGCTTTCATTTTCAAAACCAAACCCCATAGGTATTACCTTTATCCCCAATTCATCAATCATACCTGCCGGAAGATCTGCTGTCGATTCTGTAACAATAACATAATTTCTCATAACTACTATTCCCTTCTGTTTATGATAAATGCTGTAATGATTTTATATTATCATATCGCAATTATCATTACAATACATAAAATTTCTTTGACAATCACTAATTAACTGCTATAAAGCAATGCTTTACGGTATATTATGACAAATTTTTTGATGTTTTCAATCCTTGTTTTTGGGTATATTGATTGTATGAAAGTTATTGTTATTACAAATCAGATAGATATCAACAGGAGGAATGAATATGATTAAAATAGCTGTTATATTGGGAAGCACAAAACCGGGAAGAAACGGAGAAGCAGTTGCCAAGTGGTTTTACGAGCTGGCACAAAAGAGAACCGATGCAGAATTTGAACTTGTGGATGTAGCCGATTACAATTTACCACTTTATGATGAGCCGTATCCGGCAATGATGCAGCAGTACACAAAGGAACACACCAAGAAATGGTCGCAGAAAATAAATGAATTTGACGGTTACATATTTGTAACTGCAGAATACAACCACAGCATTCCGGGAGCTTTGAAAAATGCAATAGATTTTCTGAATGTGGAATGGAAAAACAAAGCAGCAGGCTTTGTGAGCTACGGAAGCGCAGGAGGCGCCCGTGCCGTTGAGCACCTGAGAGCTGTTGCCGGAGAGCTTCATATGGCAGACGTAAGAGCGCAGGTAATGCTTAACCTGTTTACGGATTTCGTAAATATGAGCGAATTTAAGCCCGACCCAAGACACGAGGGCGAAGTGGATGACCTTCTGAATCAGGTGATTTCCTGGAGCACGGCAATGAAAACTATAAGATAACAATAAAATAGAGCCGTCTGTTTATTCAGACGGCTCATTGTTTTGAAAACTGTCGTAAAGAGCTTTCATTTCATCCTTATGCTTTATAAGCGATTCAATTATATACGGGTCAAAATGGCGTCCTTTTTCATTAATTATATAATTCATGCTTTCCTCAAAGTTGTATGCATCTTTATACGGCCTCTTGCTTGTAAGTGCGTCAAGCACATCAGCAATCGCGACGATTCTTGCACTGAGAGGAATATCCGTACCGGCCTTTCTGTAAGGGTATCCCGTACCGTTCCATCTTTCATGATGACCCTCTACTATTTCAATTCCCATTTTAAACATACTGTACTTCTGCTTGGCAATATTCTTTTCGGCGGTTTTTAGTACATCAACACCATAAATAACATGTTTTTTCATTTCGCCGAACTCATCATCTGTCAGTCTGCCAGGCTTCAGTAAAACTCCGTCCTTTACTCCGACCTTGCCTATATCATGCATGGGGCTGAATCTCTCTATTCCCTTTAAAAAGGCTATTGTGATTTCTTCCTCATACACATTGTCCTCTATGAGAAATTCTGTTATTCTCACAGAATATTCTTTCATCCTCTCAAGATGGTCTCCGGTGTCCTCATCACGGGCCTCCGCCATTTTAGTGAGTGCCAGAAGAGTTGAATAAAGCATTTCATCGATAAATATATTTTTGTTCAGGCTTATGGCAATGCTGTTTGACAATGTTTTTAAAAATTCTATGTGCTCTTCCTTGTAAATATCTTTATTTACGTTCGAGAAAAATATTATTCCTATAGGTTTTTCGTTAACCTTCAGCGGCAATGTGATAGAAGACTTAATTCCTGCCTCCATCAATACCTTATTGTATTGAGCATCCTTGTTACTCGTATAGCTGTACAGGTCATTTATCACTCTTGGCGTTCCATCCTGCACTATGCTCACAAGACTTGTTTCACTTACTTCCGCCCTAAGTCCCACAAGCTTTTTAGGAAGGCTTTCCAGTGATTCATCTGATATTCCGTAAGAACCCTCCAAAACCTTTCCGTCATCTTTCAACAGGGCTATTCCTATATGTGAATATGGAATAAATTCAGAAAATGTAGCATATATGTAGCTAAGTATTCCGTCGAAGGATACATCCTTGTTCATATTTTCAATAAGCTTTATGAGCTTGTCAAGCTTGCTGAATCCAACGTTGATTTCATCAAGCACAGGCTCTAATTCGCTTGTGAGCGGAAATGAAGCAAGCGTCTTGTTCAGCGTGGAAATGCCGCTTATTTTATTAAACCAGCTGTGGACATGTTCCGTTAAGCCGTTGTGAGATCTTTCTTTTGTGTGTTCCATAACTTTCCTTCAGTTGTGTGATATTTGTACCTATATATTTCGGCAGAAATCCGAAAAAATTAAGTTTAATAAATAAACTTTATTGGTATAAACATAATAACTGATAAGTGAAACAAATATATAATTTTTACGTCTAATAAATAGATGAAAAATAAATAATATAGAAAGGAAAGTACAATGATTACATTGTATATGGCAATTACATGAGTAGAATAAAAGATTTTTTCGCTAAAACGGCTTCAAATGTAAAAAGTACAATATTCAGATTTCCCGTTGTGCTTATATATTTAGCTTTCCTGTCCACTGTCATGTTCATCATGATTGAACGTGATTATATAAATGATGAATTATTGGGAAGGCTGTTTTTTACCGGAATGTTCGGAACATTGATGGCAATGGCTGTTCAGTTTATGCTTGAACGATTCAGAAATCTTTCAAGATATACATTGATATTTCATGTAGGCACGGTTATTTTGTCCGTAGTATACTATTTTTTCATGACGGATATCAGTATGTCCCAATCCATGGTTGTACATTTTCTCGTTATCTCTTTTGCCTTAACCGCGGCTTATTTATACATGCCTTCAGCCGGAGGCAGCGCTGATTTCAATAAAGTAGCTCTTTCTCACTTCAAGGCGGCAGTTACGGCAATACTCTATGGGATTGTGATGTTTCTAGGATTTGTGGCTATTTTGGGAGCCATAGATATATTGCTGTACAGCTTTGATTCTATAATCTATGCACATACAGCCAATATAATTTATACGTTTTTCACTCCTGTATATTATCTTTCTCTTCTTCCAAAGTTTAATTCCGATGAAGAAGATGACATTGATAAAAAGGAGGTTTCCTACAGCTACCCGAGGGTACTGGATATACTGGTTTCATATATCTTGATTCCTTTAATATCAATTTTTTCCGTTGTATTGATTGCTTATTTCATTAAAATAATATTTACAGGCGTCTGGCCTGTAGGGCAGGTCGGCCCGATGGTTCTTGCTTATTCCGGTACGGGCTGGTTTATTTATATACTGTGCTCTGACCTTAAGAACCGCTTTTCAGTCTTTTTCAGAAAGGCGTTTCCCCCGGTGCTTATACCGCTTGCAGCCATGCAGCTTGTTTCATCCTATATAAGAATTGAAGCTTACGGCATAACCGAATCAAGGTACTATGTTGTGCTGTTCGGGGTATTTTCAATAATATGCGCACTGGTGCTCATATTCAGGAAAAACAGAAATTCAAATATTATAGTGCTTCTTGCAGCCATATTCGCCTTGCTGTCAATCGCTCCTCCAATCGATGCATTTACAGTATCGAGGTACAGCCAGGAATTAAGGCTGGAAGAAATTCTTACAAGAAACGGAATGCTCTTTGAAGACAAAATAATTCCGAATAAAACAGTTTCAAATAATGACAAATTCGAAATAACCAGCATTTCCAACTATATGTCGAGAATGGGATATTTAGAAGAAGTAGAATGGTTTCCGAAAGAATATGCAACCGATTCAAAATACTATAGTGGCTTTGAACAAATATATGGCTTCCTCCCTTACTATGACAGATACGAACCTGCGCCGGGAGAAGCTCAGAGATATGTATACGCAAGGCTGGATGAAAACCAAAATATAGATATTGCAGGCTTTGATAAATTCATCAGAGTTAACATAACAAGCAGTAGAGAGTATGTTGAATCCGGAAGCTTCCTCCTTGACAACAACAAGTATGTAATAAAGCAAAAATCCGACGGAGCAGGAGATATAACTGTATCAATATTTGATGAAAACGGCAGCCGTGAAATTGACATTTCACTAAAGGAGCTTGTTGACAGATTATTTGCAAATTCATCCGGATCAAAGAGCTTAATGACGCAGGAAGAGCTTACCGTAACTGAGCAAAATGAAAAACTTAATATAAAAATAACAGTGACCGATATAAATGCAGATAGAACAAATGACAGCATATATATAAGCGGCAGTATGTTCGTATTTATATCTCTGAAATAAAATTAAAGAGAGGAATCTTATACCAAAGGATTCCTCTCTGTTTTTCATGAATATTAGTCTATGGCAACAACCGCACCTTTATACGTGTCATTGATATACTGTTTTACTTTGTCGCTCTTTAAAGTATCTATCAGGGCTTTTACACCTTCATTGTTTTCGTTGCCTTCTTTAACAACTATTATGTTTGCATATGTCTGCGCTGCTTCTGAATCCTGCTCTTCTTTTGCAACAGCATCTGCCACGTCAAATCCTGCACTCAGAGCATAATTTCCGTTTAATACCACAAAATCAACGTCTGTTATTACTCTCGCAACCTGAGCGGCTTCTAATTCCACTATTTTTATATTGTGTGGATTTTCAGCTATATCATTCTTTGTGGCTGCCAGTCCGGCGCCTTCTCTTATCTTTATCAAGCCATTTGCTTCAAGAAGTAAAAGTGCTCTCGCTTCATTTGTTGTATCATTCGGTACCGCAATTGATGCACCTTCAGATATGTTTGCCAAATCTGATGATTTTCCTGCATATATTCCAAGGGGCTCATAGTGTATCTGTGCTATGGATACTAATTTTGTTCCTTTTTCCTTGTTGAAATCATCTAAATATGGCTTGTGCTGGAAGAAGTTTGCATCTATATCTCCAGCATCAACAACTAAGTTTGGCTGTACATAGTCTGAAAACTCAACTACTTCCAGCTCATATCCCTTCTCCTGCAATGCTTCCTTAACCTGAGCAAGCATTTCAGCATGAGGTGTTGGAGATGCCGCTACAGTAACTTTCTTGGTTTCTGTCTTTGGTGTTTCTTTCGGTGTCTCCGCATTACCTTCTGCCTTTGGAGGTGCCTGCTCGTTACTCTGGCATCCTGCCAGTGCTGTAAGTGCCAATATTGAAACTAATGCTAATAAAAGTAACTTCTTCAAATTTTTCATGTTGTTCTCCTTTATAATGTTATATTCCCCTTTTATCTGTCTTGCTTGCGATTTTCATTCCTATCATCTGCATAAGCTGCACAAGTATTACCAGCAATATCACGGTCAGCATCATGATATCGTACTGATATCTGTTATAACCGTATCTTATAGCAATATCCCCCAGACCGCCGCCTCCAAGCACTCCTGCCATGGCTGAATATCCCAGTATGGTTCCTGCGGCAATTGTGGCTCCCACTATGAGAGATGTCTTTGCCTCGGGAATCAGCACCTTGAATATTATTGCTGAAAGCGGTGCGCCCATACTCTGTGCCGCTTCAATAACTCCTTGATCAACCTCCTGAAGAGAGGATTCAATCAATCTTGCTACAAATGGAGTTGCTGAAATTACAAGGGGTACAATTGTTGCAGTTGGACCATAGCTTTTGCCGGCTATTAATTTAGTTATGGGAAAAACTGCAATCATCAATATCAAAAATGGTATTGAACGCCCTGTGTTAACAACAACATCCAAAAATCTATTTAAAAATCCCATAGGATGTAAACCGTCTTTTTTTGTCACTACCAATGCTATTCCTATGGGGAATGCAAACAGGTAGGCAAATAATGCCGAAACAAATGTCATGTACAAGGTATCAACAGTGCCATCCAGCAGCATTGAAATTATATTATTCGCCAACATAACCGATCAACTCCTCCACATTAACATTTTTGCCTTTTAAGTAATTTATTATTTTATCTGCCTGAAGCTCATCCTCCGGCAGCTGCAGAACCATCTGCCCGTAGGCCTGTCCCTTGATATCCTTCGTATCGGCAAACAATATGTTTACCTGAGCCCTGCATTCAAGAACCATGTTGGCAATTACAGGCTCAAAGGATGATTTGCCGTCAAATACGATTCTTATGCATCTCTTCCCAGTCATTTCCTTGACTGCTGTGTTGCTGTGGTATACAAGCTTCTTGGCAGCTTCTGTAGCAGGCTTTGAAAATACTTCTTCGACCCTTCCGCTTTCAGCCAGATATCCTTTGTCAATAATGGCGACATAGTCGCATATTTCCTCAACAACTGCCATCTCATGAGTAATTATGATTATGGTGATACCAAGTTTGCTGTTTATATCCTTTAAAAGCTCCAGTATTGAGCGTGTAGTTGTAGGATCCAGAGCACTTGTTGCCTCGTCACAGAGAAGTATCTCGGGATTGTTAGCCAGGGCCCTGGCTATTGCAACTCTCTGCTTCTGCCCTCCGCTTAGCTGAGAAGGATATGCCTTGCTTTTATCTGAAAGACCTACCAGTTCTAATAGCTCGGCAGCTCTCTTTCTTCCTTCTTTCTTACTAATTCCGCTTATTTCGAGCGGGAAGCATATATTGTCCTCAACATTTCTCTGCATGAGCAGATTGAACTGTTGAAAAATCATTCCGACCTTCTGCCTCACATGCCTGAGCTGTGCTTCATTCATCTCTGACAGGTCATTCTCACCTATTATTACTGTTCCGCTTGTAGGCCTCTCAAGAAAATTGATGCATCTCACCAATGTACTCTTCCCGGCACCGCTCATTCCAATTATTCCGTATATATCACCCTTGTTTATGTCCAAGTTTATACCTGATAATGCATTCACCGAATTATTCTGGCTGATATATTGTTTTTCCAGATTTTTTATTTGAATTAATGGAGATATCCCCATTTCTGTTCACTCCCTCTCATTTAGCCGCTAAGTCCTTCACTACCTCGCTTGCAATAATCAATCCTGCCACCGAAGGCACAAACGACACACTTCCGGGTATGGCTCTTCTGTCAGTACATTTTCTCTCAGCTCCCGGAGGGCATACACAGTTGTTTCTACAACTCATTTCTTCATCATCAATTGGCACAAGGGGTTTCTCCTTAGAGTAAACAACCTTAAGCTTTTTTATGCCGCGCTTCTTGAGCTCATGTCGCATTACCTTTGCAAGTGGGTCCATTGAGGTTTTATATATATCAGCTACCTCAAGCATGGTTGGATTCAGCTTATTCCCTGCTCCCATGCTGCTCATGACAGGCACGCCTGCCTCCTTTGCCCTTACAATCAGCTCAAGCTTTGCCGTCACCGTATCTATGGCATCAACTATATAGTCGTACTTCGTCAAATCATATTCATCTGCGTTGTCAGGCATGTAGAATGTTGCATTTGTTTCAATCTTTGCCTTGGGGTTGATGTCCAGGATTCTTTCAGCCATAACCTCAACCTTTTTTCTGCCTATAGTTTTTCTGGTTGCAACCAGCTGCCTGTTTATATTTGTAAGACACACCTTATCATCATCAAACAGAGCAAACCCGCCTATTCCGCATCTAGCCAGAGCCTCGGCAACATATGTGCCAACTCCGCCTATTCCAAAAATTGCAACAGTGGAATTTTTTAATTTTTCCATTGCCTCTTTTCCCAATAAAAGCTGTGTTCTTGAAAATTCGTTTAACATAATTTCCTTTCCGTGTTTATAATTTTAGTTATATTCTTCCGATTTAAAATATTGTTTATACGCAGTCGAATCCACAAAATATTGACTCCCTTTGGTTTCATGTTTTTGAAATTCGTTGCGGATGCTACCAATCCTTGCAAACATCAACCCATTCTTTACAGCGTGATGCCTCTTCCAGCTCGCTCAGAGTGAGCTCCACTGCCGAATTGCTGCTGCCGCATGCAGGGAACATTGTTTCAAATCTTTTCATTGAGTCATCCAGGTATACAGTTACATTGTCAGGAAGAGCAAACGGACACACACCGCCTATTGCATGGCCGGTAAATTTCACGGTATCCTCGGGGGCAAGCATCCTCGCTTTAAATCCGAATTTTTCCTTGAATTTCTTGTTGTCTATTTTAGCATCTCCTGCGACAACTATTATCATTGCATCATCACCGTTATAAAAGGACAGTGATTTTGCTATTCTCGCTTCCTCTGTCTTTATAGCCTTTGCCGCCAGCTCTACAGTCGCTGTAGATTCATCCATTTCGAGAATATCTCCGTCCTTTCCGAATTGCTTCAAATATTCTCTGACTTTTTCTACTGACATTTTATCCTCCTCAAACAAAAACCCTCTACGAAGAGAGGGCTGATTTTCTGACCGTCTCCTCATCTCCCAAAGAAATCCTTTGTCGGAATTAGCACCTTTCAGCATACTGCAGGTTGCCGAGACATCACAGGGCCGCTCCCTCCGTCTCTCTTGATAAGAAGTTTTCTATTTAATTGTTAGTTGATACTTTATACCATGGCAACATGTTTGTCAATAGCTATTTTTACTTTATTGACATATGAATACCTCAACCCTATGCATTTTCAATAATACGGTTTATCTGGTCCTCAAGCTGCTTAATCATAAATTCCTCAGTCACCTTTTCTTCATAAAGCTTTGACATTGCTTTATCCGTCTGATTCTTGGTATTTTTCACCGAATCCAGAGATTTGCCTATCTCGGACTGAACAACCCAGTCAAATATGAGACCGTCAAAAAAGTAATCAGCAAATGTTTCAAATGCACCTATTGCGATTTCGGTTCCTGTAATCATTGTAATATCAGACATTTCACGCTTGAATTTACCCAGCGTCCTCTGCGCTTCCTCAGCATAACGCCCCGCCTCGTCCACATGGCTGTACTTCACGGCCGTAGTAAGGAGTCCTCCTCCCAGAATATCCACCACACCCCAGCCCTCTGCGCTTTCAAGCTCTCTGATTGTGTTCTCTATAGCCTTGAGAGCCTCTTCTCCGGCTTTTATGGCCTCATCTATTTCTATTATATTAACCTTCATGCTCTCTTTTCTGTTGATAAGCTTTTTCAGCTCCTCGCTGGTTGTCTTGTCCTCGAGGTTAATTTCCTTCAGCTTCTTATTGAGCAAATCTTCGTATTCTGACTCGCAGCTTTCAATTTTAACAAGCTCATCAACAATTCTTTTTGATTCCTTTGCAAGAAAATCCACATTGTTCTTGCATTGGTCATATTTAAGCCTTGCCTTTAAAAGCTCCTGTCTTTCCTTTTCTAATCTTTCCTCTTTGCTACCTAATATGGCGTAAAATAATGAAGTTATATTTGATGACTCCAGCTTTAAAACATCCTCGTTTTCCTTCTCAAGCTCAGCCGCCAGCTTGTTTAAGAGCAGCTTTTCCTTTATCATATCCTGTTCGGTCTGTTTTAAAAGTGTATTCAGCTTGCTTTTCTTTTCTATGCATTCCTTTACGTGATATAGTCTGTCATTATATTCGCTTTGCATATTAGTCTCCTTTGGTTCTTTGCTCTGATGAATGTCAGTATGTAAATTAATCAAGACAACTATAGTATGTCTTGATTTTTTAAATTATACCACACATGATAAGTTGATTCAAACAGTTTTTTCTTTATTCAGAACCGAATCAGCTGCATATTGCCGCAGCATCTGCCCTG
>DNNV01000133.1 GCA_003497505.1 Clostridiales bacterium
ATGAACACAGCTGATATTATTATAGTTTCTGTTATTGCAGCAATTGTAGCAGGAATAATTGTATTTATGAAAAAACAAAAAAAGAACGGTTCAGGCTGCGCAGGGTGTTCCGGATGCAGCAAGGCGAAGAGCTGTCCATCTATAAAGAAATAATCTGGACTGCCCTAAGGGGCAGTTTTTTTATGTTAGAACATATTTGTTTTTTTTGAATATATATAATTATATATTATTTGTGAGGTGTAATATGGATGATATGGTAACAGAACAAAGAAGAAGAGACAGAAATGATGTTATTACAGCAGAAAATGCTTTTATTGAAAGTGTATATACAGATAACAGAACGGGTTATGTAACCATCTCCTATGGTATAATGGGTGATTTCTGCATGATGCATGTGCAGGTAGTAACTCTGGTGGTTGGAAATGATACAATATTGCTGGATCAGTTTGGTCAGCCTATATCACTCGGAGATCTGAGAGAAGGAATGGTAGTATATGCTGAATTTTCCTCTGCCATGACAAGGAGCATTCCCCCCCAGGCGAGAGCGTTCAGGATAATAGTTCTTGATAACAATTTCAGCGTTACAGAAGACAGAGTTGCATACGTTGACAGTGTAAACAACTTTTTATATACAGGAGATCCTAACGATATAAATACCCAGATGAGATTTGTTATAACGGATGCTACAATAATAAAAGACAGGAGAGGGAGATTGATTCGGCTTAGAGACTTGAGACCGGGAGATTTTGTAAGGGTTGAGCATGCTGTGTTCCAGACAGCCAGCATTCCTCCTCAGACAACGGCTTTCAATGTAAGGGTATTGTAAAAGAATAGGCAATAATAAACCGGAAGCATCTGAATGCATGAAGCTTCCGGTTAAATTTATTATATAAATAGGTTTACATTTGATTCTTCGGCATCTCCCAGATAGGTTCCAACACCGGCAAATTCTACGCCGTCTATTAGTTCTTCCTTAGTAATTCCCATAACATCCATGGACATGGTGCATGCAATCATTTTAACTCCGTTATCCATCGCTTTCTTGATTAAATCTTCCAGAGAGTCTATGTTTTTATCCTTCATGACTTTTTTCATCATTGCGGTGCCCATACCTCCCATATTCATCTTTGAAAGCTTCAGCTTGCCTGCTCCCCGTGGCATCATTGTTCCGAACATGGCATCTATGAGAGGCTTTTTCACATTCTGATTTTCTGTTTTCCTTAAAACATTCAGCCCCCAGAATGTGAAGAACATGGTAACGGGCCTCCCCATAGCAGCCGCACCGTTGGCGATAATGAAGGATGCAAGAACTTTATCCATATCACCGCTGAATACGATTATTGTTTTTCCGTCGTTTGCCTGTGGGGAGGAAACGGTATTATCTGAGGAGGCAGGTTTTTTTGTGGGAGCCCCCTTCTGCATATAAACAATATTATTTTTACCTTCCTTTTCGACCTTCAGCAGAGTGTTGCCTGTTCTTCTGCACCATGCTTCCACATCCTTGGCAAAGCCGGAATCAGTTGCGGAAACCTGAATTATATCTCCGTCATTTATCTTGTTCATTGTTTCATACACCTTCATAATAGGTCCGGGACACTGCAGTCCGCTGCAGTCAACCTGAATTGACGCTTTTACTTCATTCACATTTGTTCCCTCCGGTTTTTTCGCAAAATTTTCAGTCAAAATCGGTGCTGCTCCTGATTTCAAATTATAATATTCATAATATACTGACTTATAAAATCCGGTTCCCGCCGGATAGACCATGACGTCATTAAAGCCGTTTTCCTCCAATATTCTCGCAGCATTGTAGGATCGAACTCCAACCGCGCAAAACACTATGGTTCTGCTATTTTTATTAAGCTCTGAAAGCCTGTTTCTGAGCTGGCCAAGTGGAATATTCACCGATTCTGGTATTTCAAAAACCATTCGTTCCATATCTTCACGAACATCAAGAATTGTATACTTCCTCGGTTCTAAAGGATTTACATCATTCCATTTTGAAAATTTAACTTTGTTTTGTATTATGTTTTCGGCAACAAAGCCAAGCATATTAACAGGGTCTTTAGCGGACGAATAGGGCGGCGCGTAGGCAAGCTCCAGCTCCTTCAAATCATAGATGCTGCCTCCCAGGCGCATGGCAGTGGCAATGGTATCAATTCGTTTGTCTGCACCATCTTCACCTACAATCTGGGCGCCGTATATTTTTTTGCCGTCTGCGGAAAATATGAGCTTCAGAATTAATTCGGATGCTCCCGGGTAATATCCCGCGTGGGATTTTTGTGAAATTGTGGCTGTGTAATAATCCTTATCTGCAATCAATCCCATCCTGTTCAGTGTTTTTTCATTGGCTCCCGTAGAAGCAGCAGTAAGGTCAAACACCTTTGCCACAGAAGTTCCCATAGTTCCTTTATATTCTTCATCTGCTCCGTAGATATTGTTTGCACAGATACGTCCCTGCTTATTGGCAGGTCCTGCAAGAGCAATCATTGCTTTTCCTTTGTTTACGAATTCATCAACCTCAATTACATCTCCAAGAGCATAAATGTACGGGTCTGACGTTTTGAGGTACTTATCTGTTACTATGCCTCCGCGCGGATTCATTTCCAGACCTGCTTCCTTAGCTAAAATACTGTTTGGTCTTACACCTATGGATAACAGAACCATGTCGGCAGATAATTTTTTGCCGCTGGCAAGTGTTATTTTCACCTTGGAACCATCATTTTCAAATTTTGAAACTCCGTCTCCCAATATGAGATTTACACCGTTCAATGCCATATTACTTTGAACGATTTGAGCCATTTCATAGTCAAAAGGAGCCATAACCTGGTCCATAGCTTCAGCAACTGTAACAGCTATGCCTGCATGATGGAGATTTTCAGCGACCTCAAGGCCTATGAAACCACCTCCGATTACAACAGCATTTTCAGGTTTTTTTTCATCGATAAATTTTTTGATTTCATCAGTATCGGGAACAGTCCAAAGGGTAAATATGCCGGGGGAGTTAATGCCCTCAATAGGAGGCTTAAGGGGTGTTGACCCTGTTGATATCACCAAAACATCATAACTTTCTGTGTATATTTCTCCTGTCTTTGTTTTTTTGACTTCAATTTCTTTGCTTTCTCTGTTTATTTTAATAACCTCGGAATCAATACGTACGTCTATGTTGTATTTTTCGGACATTGCCTCCGGTGTCTGAAGCAGAAGAGATTCTCTTTCCTTGATTACATTTCCTATGTGGTACGGAAGGCCGCAATTTGCATATGAAATGTAAGAGCCTCTTTCAAACATTATTATTTGCGAGCTTTCATCAAGGCGTCTGAGACGTGCCGCAGTGCTGGCCCCTCCGGCAACACCGCCGATAATTAGAATTTTTTTACTCATGAAACCCTCCAAATTATATTTCTAAGATTTGTATTATTAATTTTTTTGTATCTTCATTTTTTATGGTATAAATGATTTCTGTGCCATTTCTTTCAGCAGTGAGAATTCCGGCTGACTTAAGCTTTGCAAGATGCTGGGATACTGTTGGCTGTGGCACATCCAGACAACATTGTATATCGGTTACATTGCTTTGCTCTTCCTTCAGAAGCATGGCTAATATGCATAATCTCACGGGATGAGCGATATTTTTGAAAAGTTCGGCTTTTTCCGCAAGTATTTTTTTTGTTTTTTCCTTATTGTTAAAATCTAACATAAAACACCTCTGCAATATTAATATATTAATATATTAGCATATTTGAATATAAAGTCAAGTATAAATCTGTTAGAAAAGAAACAATTAATTTTTCCGGCGGTTTTAGTATATGAAAAATCAACATGTGTGGTAGAATAATATATAATTAGATATGTTAGAAATAATTACGGAGAAACTATGAAAATAATAAATTCGATTGAAAAAATAAATGAACTTAAAGATAAGAATGATATGCTTCTGCTGTATTTCGGAAGTGGATCATGCGGTGTATGCGAAGCAATACTGCCTAAAATTGAAGTAATGCTTCAAAAATATCCACATATTGTGACTTATAGGGTTGAAGCAGAAAATTCTCCGGAGCTCTCAGCAAAATGCGGTATCTTTACTGTTCCGGCAATAGTTCTGCTTATCAATGGAAAAGAAACACTAAGAGAAGCAGGGATAATAAGTCTCATAAATCTTGAACAAAAAATTTCGAGGTATTATGAATTATATTATGGAAGAAATTAAATAATTTTAACCATATCTTCAGGCAATGATAAAATTTCAGAATATATGATATCTCTGAAATCAATCATTGATTTTTCATCGACATCAGGCATAATATCGGAAGCGGATATTGCTATTTTACAGAAGGAATCGGAAGAAAGAGGAGATAATTCCTCGTATATTTCCTTTTTAATTATTTTACCGCCATAAATATAAAATAATTTGTATCCTTCACGAACAGGTATTGAAAGAAGCAGTCTGTTATTTATAAGTTCATTGTATTTGTTGACATCGCAGCTCAGATATCCCGCATACTCCGTCATATTCCTGTACAGCAAAGCCATTTCGAAATTATTTAATGACGATTCCTTTTTCATTTTATACTCCAAGGCTTTTACAAACAAATCAGCGCTGTTTACGTTTGACAATATTTCTTTCAATGCAATCCTGTTCTCATTGAACTCGTGTTCATTCATGGTTACAGGGAATAGGTGATATTCAAAAAGATATGAATTTTCTCCTTTTTTAATGGGATATAAATTTTTAAATGCACTCACTATTTCCAATAAATATGACCTTCGCCTGAACGGACCATAAGTGTTTTCTTCTCTTGAATCAGAGACGGAAAGTGCCCTGTATCGGTTGTAGTTTTCAAGCTTCAGATATGCATAGCCCCGGTCATGCTTCATCTGAGAATTAAAAATTGGTCTGATTGATTTAATCATGCTGCATTCAAGCAATCTCGCCTCTAAATGAGTGTCTGTAACAACAAATTCGATATCATCTATAAAAGGAACCATTTTATTTACCTTGTCCCATTTGGGGTTATCCGTAAAGTAAGTCTTTATCCTTTTGTTTAACAGCTTGCTTTTACCCACATAAATAACATTTCCGCGAGAGTCCAGCATTTTATAAATCCCAGGGCACATAGGGGCGTGCTTTAGCTTGTTTTTTATTTTATCAGATATGTTTACCATAGTACCACCGGGTGTTTTAGATATATTGCATATAAAAAAGTTTATTATACGTTGAAATCAAGCTATTTGGCATCGTGTCGTCAAAAATTCGGCCAAAAAAATTTTTAAAAAAATATTATTAACGGCTTTCTTTGCATTTTCCATCATGTCTCCCGTGAAGTGAGAATATGTATCAATTATAACTTTGACGGTGTCTCCCATGAGTTCGGAGTTTTTACCTTTCCAAAGCCGTATTTTTTAGTTTTCTTGATAAATTTCCACTACCTGTAAACCTTCAGTTCAGACGTCTGATAATTGTGACAATCAAAAGTAAGTCCAACGAGTTCACCTAAACGTGATCCAGCAGTCGATGCTATTTCAGACATTAATTTTAAATCGTCTCTTTTTATTTTAGATAGAAGGTCATGCAGTTCTGTAGCATTAAGAGCTTTAACATTAGCGATTCTTTGTTTCTTTTCTTTATCCCTTGGAACAGTAACAGAAATAACAGGGTTAGTTTTAATAATTTTATGAGGGCCAATGGCCTGATCAAACACAACCTTAAGTCTCGCTATGTATTGATTACCGTAATACTCTTTAAACCTTTTTTAATCAAGGCATCCACGCATTCTTGCACGTCAAGAGATGTAATATTGGCAATAACCTTTTTGTTTAGTTTACTAAAGCTCTTCATAGCATAATTATAATTAACAATTGTACCACCTTCTAGATATAATTCAAGATGGTTTATTGCCATAGCGTACAATTCTTCAAAGGTGGTACCTTCCATCTCGATGTTAATGTCTGCCTCTATGCTGTCATAGTTTGTCCTCCCCCCGAGAAGTTACTTTTTATTTCTTTTGCTTAAAACATATTTTTTGAAATTTTCTATATCCTCAAGTTCCTCTTCTGTCCATTCTTCTCCGTCGTGGTGTGCTGAAAATGAATGTGCCATAAGAATGAAAAGATCTAATATTACCTTTGATCAAAAAGACCAAAAATTACACTTTAAATTTTTGAAATCTGTGTTATAATACTCCTGTAATCGAATATAAGTTCGATAATTGTTAATAGTTATTTATTACATACGGAGGAAATTTATATGAGGGAAATTATAAGAAGTGATATTAATGAGGATTGGGTACATTCTGGGATTGTTGAGGCTGGCGATTTTGCTTTCATAAATTATTGTGTTGGAAATATTGGACAGCCTATTGAAAATCAAATTAATGGTGCATTTGATCATTTAGAGAGGCGACTAAAATCAATCGGTTTAACTTTAGAATCAGTAGTTAAGATTGATTGTATGTTTAGGGATATTTGGAATATACCAGTGATGGAAAAGGTAATAAAAGAAAGATTTAATGGTAAGTATCCTGCACGAAAATCAATACAAACAGAATTTGCTCATCACGGAGGAGAAGAGGGGCTTCAATTCCAGCTTGACGCTATGGCATTTAAGGGGTAACCTCTCATTATAAATATCGCCTGTAGGCAGATGGTAAAATAGTAACCGTTCTATAATGCTATATTATCAACACTATTCTTTAACATAGCATAAAAAATATTTTAAGTTAGGGCAGCCATACACCAAAGTGTAGGTTCTGCCCTTGTTTTTACTTTATCCTGCCAGCTCGTGTAATGACTCAGTAATTTACTGCTCATAAGAGGTGGCTATTTTATATTATATGCTTGTATAACTTAGAGGTTATACTTCTAAAAATCTAATCTATCTAAAACAGCAACAGCATCTGTTACGTCTATTTCTTTCTTCGTCTCTATCTTCGAGTAATTCTCCTAGACAATCGAAAACACAGTCACAATCCCGTCTGTTTCTTTCGCCACGAACATCTTCGTCTCTACGGCAACGATTACGCCTACGTCTATTTCTGTCTTCGTCTCTGCCTTCGAGTAATTCTTCTAAACAATCGAAAACACAATCGCAATCGCATCTTCTTCTATTTCTTTCTCTACTACACATAAA
>DNNV01000244.1 GCA_003497505.1 Clostridiales bacterium
CAAATAAAAATAACATAGGTTTTTTCTTCAGCAAATCTTCATAACCCAACAGTGTAAACTTATCATAGGCTTCAACCCATTCATGAGCAGAATTTATTCCCAGCGTCCACGCAGAATGTTGAAATCCCCAACGAGCCGGTGTATTTATTTTCATTAAAATGTTAAATGTTTTATCCATAAATGCCTTATGTTTTACCATGTTCTTCATGCCGGCTCTTGCTGCTGCACCGCAGTCCACAACTAATGTATTAGGAATACATGCCTTTATGCGAGGGTCAAGTGCGCCTCTGACACACAAATACCCTCCCATGGAATATCCGATTATGGCTATCTTTTCCTTGTCAATGTCATCACGGGTCATAAGATAATCTACAGCTGCGCCTACAGGTTTTTCATAATCAGGACGAAATATCAATCCCGGATTATCCATCAATGCCCCCCATTGCCCCGGTCCCTCAAAAATAAGGCAGTTCCACCCATAACTGCGTGCTGCCCGCCCAATCCAAAAATACACTTCTTCAGAGGTGGAGTCGAAACCTCCGATAGCGATGAGTGTTGGACGATTTGCCTGGCCGCATGGTATATAATAGCCGGGAAGTAAGGAATTCTCAAAATTTATGCTGACACGTTCAATCGGATACTCGGACAGAGGTATCATAGCATGAAAGGCTTCTCTGCTCTTTTGCCAAAAATCCCTGTGGCGTTTATCTGTATGTGGAACATAAAAGCATGCCATACGATAGTAATTACTCGCTCGCATAAATGCTTTTCGTGCGGCGGTATCATCGCCGTTATTTAATCTCTGCTGAGCATATTCAGCTACAAAATCTGCAGTTTTTCCCCATTCCTGCGTCCAACTGTTAAAGTCGTTGTCCTTAATACGTTCCATTGTTTCCATGCATTCACCGAACTCTGCACCTTCTGCAGTTTGAAGCGATATTCCTCTTGTTAACTCATAATTAAATCCACCTACTGTTTTGTTGCCGAAATTGACTTTCATGCAAAAGCCTCCTAACAAAAGTTTTGAAATATATATGCTTGAATTTCATTATAGGCCTAAAAATATAAAATGTCAATGAGTTTTGAAATTTTATTGATAAATTTCAAAACATCCATTATACTAATGATGGGTGATAAATATGAATGGTTATGAAAAAAGAACAGCCACGAAAAAAAATGCTATTATAGATGCTTCTCGTGAGTTATTTTTTGAAAGAGGCGTACAAGGTGTAAGCATAAAAGAAATTGCAGCATTGGCAAGAGTGTCGCAGGTTTCCATATATAATTATTTTGGAGATAAAAATGCATTGGCAAAGGCTGCTTTTGCTTCTATTATTGAAGGGGCAATTGCTGAATTTGAGCAAATTTTAAAGTCCGATATACCTTTTGTGGAAAAATTAAATATAATAATGCAGCAAAAGGAAGATTTAACTGATAGGATACTGTGCTCTCATTTTAACGAACAGGCTTGGGATGATAAAACGCTGCGGCAGATATTTTCAGAATCTATCAAAGAAAGTGCAATAATGCTGTATCGCACATTTATAGAATTGGGAAAGCGCGAAGGAGCGATTGATAATACTATACCTACTGATGCGGCGTTAAATTATGTTGCAATGTCACTATCTATGTTTCAGCTTCCGGAGTTTTTGGGAACTGATACAGCATACAAGAGAGGTATGATGAAGCTATTTCTCTATGGGCTGATAGGCAAGGAAGGTTATGATTTTAAGTGTTGAGGATGTAGAAATTAAACGACAAAAATTATTAATACTTTAAGGAAATTATGGTAAAATATTATTAATTATATACAGACAGGAGTGATTATGTGTTAAGCAAGCAATTAATTGAGGATACATTGAATGCCGCCTTGTCCACCGGCGGAGATTTTGCGGAAATATTTGCAGAAGACAGGACAAACAACGGTATTGTCATGATCGGAGGCAAGGTTGAAAGCACAATGTCCGGCAGAGATTACGGTATTGGTGTAAGAATTTTCAAGGGCTTCAACAGTGTTTACGCATATACGAACAAATCAGACAGGGATACGCTCATAGCTACGGCTAAGAAGGCTGCGGCGGCAATTGAGGGGATAAAGACTGACATAACATTGAATCTTGAAAAATCAGATGTAAAAAATGTAAACAGGATACAAATTGACCCGAATTCGGTTGAGAAAACAAAAAAGGTGCAGCTTATGCGCCGGGCATATGATACTGCTTTCAACTACAGCGATTTGATAACTCAGGTTACGGTGAATTACACGGATTATACACAAAACATAATGGTTGCCAATTCAGAAGGGCTGTGGCGCGAGGATACCCGTGTGCGTTCGAGGCTTGGAATTTCATCCGTTGCATCAAAAAACGGTGAAATGCAGTCGGGGTTCTTCGGACCGGGAGCAAGCAAGGGATACGAATTTTTTGAAAATCTTGATGTTGACCATTATGCGAGGGAAGCTTCAAGAATTGCCGTTACCATGGTAAATGCAAAATACAGCCCTAGCGGGAAAATGCCGGTTATAATTGACAACGGATTTGGAGGAGTTATATTCCACGAGGCGTGCGGTCACGGTCTGGAGGCCACTTCTGTTGCCAAGGGCCTTTCCGTATTCTCCGGAAAGATGGGACAGCAGATAGCATCACCTCTTGTAACAGCCATAGACGACGGCTCCATACCAGGAGAGTGGGGCTCCTTCAATATTGATGACGAGGGAACAGACTCACAGAGAAATGTGCTCATTGAAAATGGCATACTCAAAGGATATATGATTGATAAGCTCAATGCAAGAAGAATGAAAATGGATATTACCGGCTCGGGCAGGAGGCAGTCCTACAGGTTTGCACCAACCTCCCGCATGTCCAATACATTCATAGATGCGGGAAAATCAACACCTGAAGACATCATATCCAATACCGAGAGAGGTATTTATGCAAAGCACATGGGCGGGGGCTCAGTCAATCCAAGTACCGGAGAGTTCAACTTTTCGGTTATGGAAGGATACATAGTGGAAAACGGGAAAATCAAGGATCCTGTGCGTGGGGCGACCTTAATCGGAAAAGGAACAGACATATTGAACAAGATCGACATGGTAGGAAACAACCTCATGCAGAGCCAGGGAATGTGCGGTTCTGTAAGCGGAAGCATACCTGCCAATGTGGGGCAGCCTATGATTCGTGTATCTGAAATAACCGTAGGCGGAAGGGAAGGTGAAAAATAATGGATATGAAGTCATTGATAGAAAAGATATTTCAGGCCGGAAAGGCTCAGGGCATAGGAGATATGGAGGTTTACTACTCTGCCGGAAACAGTCTTTCGCTTAAAGTTTTCCAGAAGGAACTTGATGGCTACAGCCTCTCTGAAAGTGAGGGTTTGTCATTGAGAGGGGTTTTCAACGGCAAGATGGGTTATTCCTACACAGAAAAAGTTGATGAATCTTCCATTGACTTGCTGATTAAAAATGTTGTAGAAAATGCCACAGTAATTGATTCTGATGATGAGGAATTCATTTATGAAGGCTCAAAGGAGTACAGAGAGGTAAATACATTCAATCCTGAGCTGGAAAAGGTATCTGAATCAGATAAAATCAGCTTTGTTAAAAGCTTAGAAGATGAAGCATTTAAAATAGATAAAAGAATTACATCTGTTGAAACATGCGTATATGGTGACGGATACGGTGAAACTGTGATGTCAAATACAAAGGGTCTTTATCTGCACGATAAAAGCAACATTGCATATACATACGTTGTTGTGGTTGCCAAGGACGGAGATGACATAAAAACCGGAATGGCATACAGGACGGGGAATGATTTCGCGAAATTCAACACTTCCGAAATAGCAGGTGAAGCAGTGAGAGAAGCCCTGTCACTTTTGGGTGCAAAGACTGTTAAATCCGCAGATTACCCTGTGGTTATACGAAACAGTGCTGCAGCAGATTTGCTGGAGTCATTTACGGGAATATTTTCTGCTGAAAGCGTGCAAAAAGACCTTTCTCTGCTGAAGGGAAAACTGAATCAGAAAATAGCAAGCGAAAAATTCACATTGGTTGATGACCCATTCATGGAAGATGGATTGGCTTCAAAATCATTTGACGGCGAAGGTGCCGCTTGCATGTATAAAAAGGTAATAGATAAGGGTGTTCTAATGACGTACCTTCACAATTTAAAAACATCGAAGAAAGATGGCACAGATACAACAGGAAATGCAAGCAAGGGCTCATACAAGGCGTCAATAGACATTTCACCATCAAACTTCTACGTTGAAAAGGGCAGCAGGACATTGGAAGAAATGATATCTGACATTAAGGCGGGAATTATGATAACCGAGCTTCAGGGACTTCATTCTGGACTGAACTCCATATCGGGAGATTTCTCACTTGCAGCCCTGGGATATGAAATCAAGGAAGGAAAAATAGCGGGACCTGTTGAACAGATTACGGTTGCGGGAAATTATTTCAATATGCTCAGAGATATTGAAGAGGTTGGCTCAGACCTGAAGTTTGGCTTGCCTGGTGAGGCATATATAGGCTCGCCGTCTCTTAAAATAAAGAAACTGTCAATAGCGGGCGAATAAATATAGCGCAGTAGTGCATACAAAAAAGGATTAAGGTCATACAAAAAGGAGGCATATGAGAGAGAACTCAAATATGCCTCCTTTGATGATAAATATCAGTCTATTCTTTCGTGTTCATTGAACAATAATGTTATACAGTACAGACCGGCCAAGCCCACAAGTCCATACACCAGGCGGCTGAAAATTGCCATTTGGCCACCAAATATAGCAGCAACCAAATCAAATTGAAATAATGATATCAATCCCCAGTTTATTGCTCCTATAATCACTAATACCAATGCAAATTTATCCATATGTTCCTCCTTGATATTAAATATATTGTTATTGTTTCAATAAATTTCTATATTATGCACAAAATCAAAAAAAGTTTAGTTTTGTGTTAAAATCAAGCCGTTTATCATGTAGCCGTCAAAAATTCGTCAAAAAAATTTAGGAAATATTATTAACCGATTTTTTTGCATTCTCCATCATATCACCTGTAAAGTGCGAGTATGTATCAATTATAACTCTTACCGTATCACCCATCAGCTAAGCAACAGTCTTAAACTCATCTCCGTTCGCTACAAGCATCGAAGCATACTCATGTCGTAAATTATGTATCGATATATTATAACCAGCTTTTTTATAATTATATCTGAGGTTGCAGAAGCATTCATTGTGGATTTGAATGGGAATATACGCATACTGATAATACAATGCTATATTTAATATTTTATAAGTACGGAGATGCTCTGTTGATGAAGCTGCTGGACGGAGCGATGAAGTAATTTAACCAGGCAATTAAGCCTGGTTATTTTTTTATTTCATTAGAAAAATCTTCGACGCATACAACATCTACGGAAGAAACAACAGCGGCGACGACAACAGCAACGGCGTTCGCCGAATTCTTCTTCAACTCTTTCTTCACATCTATTTCTATCACACATAAATATCACCTCCCTTTTCAGATAGGTTAATTTACTATATTCCTATTTGAAAAACATGTTACAGATTGTCCCGTTTTGCGGGTATAAAAAAGAGAGGGAATATAAATTAGGTGCGGCAGAAATCTTAGTCACAATTAAGTTAATGCCACATATTATATGTATGAAAGTAAAGGTACAACCTTATGTAATTATTTTCAATTGTTTTTAAGCAAGTTAATTTAGGAGTTGAAAAAAATGAGTGATTTCATTATCGGATATTCTGATGAAGA
>DNNV01000088.1:0-2845 GCA_003497505.1 Clostridiales bacterium
TGCGAAATTCATTGATAGTAATAACGGTTAATTTATTCATGTCTCTGCCATGGCTGATTTCAGGCTATATAATAATAGAGAGAATATTTGGTATACCTGGCATGGGAAGCTTAATGATAGATGCAATTATTAAACAGGATTTTAACGTTGTGCAGGCATGTATACTGATAATTACCGTATTGACAATCATATGCAACATACTGAGCGACATAGTGCTGGGATTGTTGGATCCCAGAATCAGAATTTCAGTTACAGGCGGTGACAAATAATGAATGACAGTCCACTTAAGGAATTTTTAGGTTCCTGCTATAAAAATAAGAACTTCATGTTAGGTTTTGTAATTGTGTTGAGCATAATTATATTCGCTGCATTTGCTGATCAAATTGCACCCTACAGGTTTGATGAAGCACATCCGGCGGATATACTTGTAGCACCATGTCCAGAGTACATTCTCGGAACGGACAACATGGGGAGAGATTTATTCAGCCGAATAATTTACGGAAGCAGAATCACATTGCAGGTTGCCGTATTGGGCGCCGGGCTTCAGCTTGTTTTCGGTGTTACCATCGGCTTGATATGCGGATATTTCGGAGGAGCTGCAGACAGAGCGTTAACGTTTGCTGCAGACCTTACATGGTGTATTCCGGGTATGATAATGGCCCTTGCGGTCGTAACCATCATAGGTGCGGGTTTGACCAACGCAATAATTGCTATTGCCATTGTCAATTGGGCCTCTTATGCCAGAATTGTAAGGGCAAAGACAATGTCCATAAAGAATCAGGCATTTATTGAAACGGGAATATCCTTCGGTGAAAGCCCTGTGTCCATAATGCTCAGATACATATTGCCGAATATTGTTCCGGTTTTAATAGTGACCGTATCCATGCAGCTTCCGGGAACTATTATGTCAACAACAACACTGAGCTTTCTCGGAGTTGGCTCAAGACCTCCTTCACCGGACTGGGGTCTCATGGTATCCGAGGGCATCAACTTCATAACCCGCGGACCGTGGCTCTGTATTTTCCCGGGGCTTGCACTGGTTTATACAGTGTTTGGATTCAACGTTCTCGGCGAGGGGCTTCGTGATCTGCTTGACCCAAGAATGAAATCTCAGTAGAAGGAGACATGTATGAGCGAAGAATTGTTAAAACTAAATAAATTGTGCGTTGATTACAAGGTTAAGGACGGATATCTGTCCGCAGTTAAAAACGTTTCGTTTTCAATAAACAAGGGAGAAATATTTGCCGTTGTGGGAGAATCAGGCTGCGGAAAATCAACCATAGCACATTCCATCCTGCACCTTTTGCCGGAGCACAACGAGGTAATAAAGGGAAAAATACTGTTCAATGGTGAAGATATAAATGAATATACGGAAAAACAGCTTGAAGGCATTCGCGGAAGGGAAATAGGAATGATATTTCAGAATCCTCTTGATTCTCTCAATCCTGTTTATACCACCGGCTTTCAGGTGGCTGAAGGGATTATGCTTGACAACGTTTCGAGACTGGATGCATGGAGCAGGGTTGTACAGCTTTATAACGACGTGAAGATGCCTGATGCGGAAAAGCGCGCCAAAAGCTTCCCTCACGAACTGTCGGGAGGCATGAGACAGAGAGTGATGATTGCAATGATGCTTGCAAGGACTCCGCAGCTTTTAATTGCGGATGAGCCCACCACAGCTTTGGATGTTACTATTGAAGCACAGATTTTAAATATTATAAAAAGCCTTAGAGATGAGTTCAATACTGCGGTTATGCTGATTACCCACAATTTCGGGCTGGTTGCGGAGGTTGCCGACAGGGTGGCCGTAATGTACGCAGGCGAAGTGGTGGAGCAGGGAACTGTGTATGACATATTTGACAATCCAAGACATCCATATACAAAGCTTTTAATGAAGGCGCTGCCCAGGAAAACAAAAAAGGAAGGGCGTCTGCAGACAATAGACGGAAGTGTACCGAGACTTACGGAAAACAGGCCGGGATGCAGGTTTGAAAACAGATGTCCACATGCGATGGATGTCTGCAAAAATGTAGATCCTGAGCAGGTGGCTGTTACAGAGTCTCATTCATACAGATGTCATTTGAAAAAGGAGGTGGAATGATGAACGAGCCGGTTATTGAACTAAACAATCTTAAAAAGTATTTTACAATAAGCGGAGGTCTGAGAGGCAGTAAATCCTATGTAAAGGCTGTTGACGGAGTGACACTTACCGTCAACAAGGGTGAAATCATAGGACTGGTAGGCGAATCGGGAAGCGGAAAAACCACGCTGGCAAGGGTTCTTCTGAACCTTACAAAGCCTACGGACAGCAGCGTTGTGTTCAACGGTGTCAACCTGTCCAAGGCAACCCGCAAGGAGATGGAAAAATTCCGCACGGAGGTTGCGGTGGTGTTTCAGGACCCTGCTTCAAATCTTAACCCAAGAGATACCGTCATGAATTCCATCATGAGACCCCTTATACTTCACGGAACTCCAAAAAAGATTGCAAAACAACAGGCTGCTGAATCACTTGAAAAGGTAAAAATGGACTCAAGGTATCTGAACAGCTACCCTCACCAGCTTTCGGGAGGTCAGCTCCAGCGTATAGCAATTGCAAGGGCGCTGGTTCTCAATCCAAAGGTTATGATACTGGATGAACCAACTTCAGCTCTGGATATTTCAGTGCAGGCACAGATACTGAACCTGCTGCTCGATTTGCAGGAGAGCCTGAATCTGACATACCTGGTCATTACCCACGACCTGAATGTAATCAGATATATAAGTGACCGTATTGCCGTAATGTACCTGGGAAAGCTTGTGGAGCTGGGCCCAACCGAGGAGGTTATAAAAAATCCGAAGCATCCGT
>DNNV01000088.1:2951-5924 GCA_003497505.1 Clostridiales bacterium
AGGGGCTTATGGCAGCATCTCCTGTAATGGACCCTCACGACAGAACAAATGAAAAACACCTGATGCAAGGTGACCCGGGAAGCTTGATTAACCTTCCAACAGGCTGCCACTTTCATCCAAGATGTCCATACTGCACTGACAGGTGCATGAACGAGGAGCCCCAGAACACAGTGCTTGCCGACGGACATCAGGTGAGCTGCTTCAGATACGGCAACGAATATATTGGATAGCATGGCTATCATATATTATAGAATTTCTAAAATTAGGAGGAGAAAATGAAAAAAAAGAGAATAATTGCTTTAATTATGATTGCAGCACTTGCACTTTCCAGCCTTGCAGGATGCAGCAGCCAAACAAGCGGAGGAAAGCCATCGGGAGGAAGCAATGGAGTAAAGCCTCTTGTAATTAAAGATGGATTGGGTGACAACTCATGGGAAGGAACAGACCTTTTCCAGGTGTCATACTGGACGGATATGCAGTGCCTGATTGCAGACCCAATTCTTGAAAAAGACCCTGAAACTGGAGATGTGCTTCCGGGAATTGCTTCGGCGCAGAAATGGAGTGAAGACGGACTTACATGGACGCTTACATTCCCTGAAGGCATGAAGTATTCCACAGGTGAGCAGGTTGAGCCTGAAGACTTCATAGCAAGTGTTGAGTACGGTCTGAAGGTCAGCCCGTATGCCGACGGATACAGAGCAATCGAATCTATGGAAGTTGATGGACGTGATGTAATCGTTCATCTCAGCGAATATCAGGCTGATATGCTCTACAATTTCCAAAGTGTGTTCGTAGGAATGATTGACAAGGATGAAATAGAGAAACTGTCTGCTGATGAAATGCTTTGGGGATGTCATCCTTACGGTGCATACTATGTTGATGAATACCAGCCGGGAGCATATGTTATTCTGAAAGCTAACGAAGGATACAAGACTAATAACCCTATGCTGAAAAATCAAGGTTCTTCGCCTATTAAAGAAATCAAGGTTGTGTTTGCGGGAGAAAACTTCACGCTGGCACAGGGAGTTCAGACCGGTGATTACGATGTTCTTTCGTCAGTTCCGCCGGAATACTATGAAGAGCTGGTGAAAGCTGATATTATAGATGTGTTTGAAGCATCAGGTGCAGAGGTGAATTACACAGAGCTTAATATGACAGACCCTCTTTTCCAGGATATAAGTATTCGTAAGGCACTTATTCACGCCATAAACAGAGACAATCTCAACTTGTATTTAAGTAAATTTGAAACAGCTGCATACAGCCTTGTTCTTTCAAAATGCCTGAACTATTCAGAGGAAGCTGTTGAATACTACAAGAAGAATTATGGTTATGATCCTGAGCTTTCCAAAAAGCTGCTTGCAGATGCAGGATGGACTGACACAAACAACGATGGCTTTGTAGACAAGAATGGAAAGAACTTTACGTTCGAATTTGACTGCAGAGATTCAGAAACGGCTAAAAAGGTTGCACAGTCTCTACAGATAGATTTAAAGGCAGTTGGAATTGATATGCTGATTAAGACGCAGAACTGGTCATATGTTAACCAGGATGTAGTTGACGGCAATTTCCAGATGGGATACTTAGGTCTTGGATGGTCGGAGCCGTTCCTGCTTGTAGATAACTTCTGCAACAGAAATGCCGAAGTAACAAATCCAGACATTGAAAACTACCTTGCAATGGTTGCAGATGCCAGAAAGACCATAAATTATGAGGAAAGGACAGAGAAGATTACGGCTATACAGAAGAAGCTGTTTGATTACTGCACAATTATCCCGCTTGTTGACAACACAGGATACAGATGCTGGAGAAATGAAATTAAGGGAATCGTACACACTACCACAGGCGGATTCTACCTTGGTGACGTTGTAACAGATGCAAACGGCAATTTCAGAAATATACAATAATAACCACATAAGATAATTTAAAGAGGCTTAAGCAATTACGTTGCTTAAGCCTCTGAATTTCCATGACTGAATGACTTACAGGTAATCCCTCAATCCTTTTACCTCTTCTAAGTATCCAGCAGTTGTTTTTGCGTGGTAAAGTGAGCTTATGATTGCTTCCTCAACTGCTTCTACAGAAGCTTCAAAAACCTTGTCGATATTATCGTCGAAAAACATTTTTGTTTCAATTATGTCACTGCTGCTGTAGTGAGGCACACGGTTTGAGGTACTGAAGGCAATTGCCACATCGCCGCTGCCGTTTCCCATATATGAACCTGTTCTTCCAAGGGATATCGCTGCACGTTTCGCGATTCTTTTAAGCTGCCTCTCGGACAGGGGAATATCTGTGGCTATAATAATTATTATTGAGCCCTCATCCTTTTTCATGCTCTGAATTTCCTTTATTCTGAGTCCTATATGGTCTCCGCCGATTGTCAGATTTCCTGAAGAGCCGAAATTGGACATTACTATGGCACCTATTGTGTACTCACTTCCGTCAGCTTCAATTATTCTTGAAGAAGAGCCAAGCCCGCCCTTGAGACCAAGGCAGCACATTCCTGTTCCGCTTCCCACGGCTCCCTCCTCAAAATCTTCAGAAGGCGAATTCAGTGCGTTGAGCACATCCTCCTCCGTAACATGAAGACCGCGGATATCATTTAACCTTCCGTCGTTGCATTCCGTAACGATGCAGTTTACCGTGCCTGTGGTCACGCCTATGTCCTCGTTCTGCTTCAGCATGTACTTTGTAAGCGCTGTTGCCGCCGTTCCTATACTGAGGGTGTTTGTCATGACGATGGGAGTTTCAATGGTTCCCAATTCTTCTATCTGCATAAGTCCCATGCTTTTTCCGAAACCGTTCAGAATGGCAGCAGCAGCCATGACCTTATCCTGAAAAAGATTTCCTTCGTGAGGGAATACAACTGTAACGCCGGTATTAATATTTCCGTTTTGCAGTGTAACGCTTCCCACCTTCACTCCCTTCACGTCGGTAATTAAATTTTTTGTGTCCTTCTTATATTTTTCATATAGT
>DNNV01000087.1:0-6813 GCA_003497505.1 Clostridiales bacterium
TTAATTCCTCTTGGAGGCAATGGTAATTTCTTAAATTTCATTACTCGTCAACTCCTTTATTAAATATTGTGGTAAAATATATATTATTACTTATTAAAATGGCTAAAATGTTGTAGAATACTACATACTTCTTCTGATTAGGATAAGAATTTTTATATCTTTTTTGGAAGTTCTATGTTATCATGTTGACATAAATTTACAGCATATCATTATTATAGTACTATTATCAGAACATGTCAATTAGTTTATTCTATTTTTAGAACTTGTAAAATAAAGAGGTGATCGTGTGGAAAGCATTGGAGACAGAATTAAAAAATTACGTAAATCATTGAATTTAACACAATCTCAATTAGGTGAATTAATAGGAAAGTCTAAAGGTAATATCAGCGGTTATGAAAATGGAACTTTTGAACCTTCTGCAAACACTATTGTTGAACTAGCTAAATGTTTCAATATTAGTACCGATGAGTTATTGCTTGGATATAGTATAGAAAACAGTGACTTTCTATCAAAAGCCGATGAAGATTTGGTTAAAAACTTTAACAAATTAGACAATGTTAAAAAAGAAAGGATTTTAGAGAGAATTGACACTTACCTCGAGGATGAAACGGATATAACCGGCATTCATGCAGATAAAAGTATATTAAGAGTATCTGGTAATCAACACTTAATTAAGTATATTCCAATTTTGGGGCAAACGTCGGCATATAATAACATAGAAATTATTGAGATCGGAGGCGGAAATTATATAGCTGTCCCTAAATCTTTAGATATAGATTATGCCTTTTTTTTGAAAGATGACAGCATGGCACCCATTATGAACGCCGGTGACCTGATCTTTGTTAAATATATACTGGAAATTGAAAATGGTACTATTGCCGCCATCAACATAGACGGCAGTATAGACTGCAGAAAAATACTAATGAGCAGCGATATGATAGAACTGATACCACTAAATAAAAATTATGATACAACAGTAGTAAATCAATCCGAAAAAACATTCAGAATTATCGGAAAGGTTATTATTTGCAGAAATACAGCTTCTAATTTTTTTGTCGTTTAATGACGTAACTTTATGTCGTATTTCAAGCTCAAAGTTCTATTTACTGATTTATTTGCTTTTAGTACACACAAATAAGCCAATTTCTAAACACAGCAATTTTAAACTTGTTCAATATAGAAATATATATTAAAATTAATATTATACAGATTCTTATCCCGTCCGGAGAATAAGTATTATGAAAAAGGAGGTTTTATAATGAATGTACAAATAGACAAAACAATACGTAACTTTTCTGATTTTTGTGCTGCTTTGCAGGATTGCGGCTTCTCTATGGGTGGCGGAAACAGCAAGGGCATCTTTGCAATTGTTCCGTTTAGCTGGAATGAGCAGGAGTTCGTGGATTCTCCCATACGATGGCATACAGGCGATCCGGAAACAGATCCGTGGGAATGGAGAATGCGCGTACTTGAGGAACGTCATGACATCGTCTATTCAAAAATATTTTTCAAAACCAGCGGATACATAACAAGGGACTGGTACCCATTCTTCCTGTCTGTACGAAGAAACGGCTTATCTTTTGAAGAAGCATATCTTGAAGGAACCTTCAGCCATACTGCCAAGCGCATATTTGATATTGTTGCACAGAACGAAGAAGTAGCGCTTCACGAAATTAAGCAGCTTGGAGGATTTGGCAAAGAAGATAACACTCAGTTTGACCGTGCCATAACAGAGCTTCAGATGAAAATGTTCATCACCATGTGCGGCAGGACACAGAAGAAAAATAAGTATGGTGAAGGTTATGGCTGGAACAGTACAGTTTTTTGTACAACAGAACGGTTTTGGCAGTACAGAAATGTAACAATGCCGAGTATACCGCAGGATGAAGCATACAAAAAAATTGCCGAACAGGTATACAAACTCAATCCCGATGCACAGGAAAAAACAATAAAAAAATTCATATTAGGATAGTTAGCCGAAAAATAAAAGAACTACCTATGCGATATTTGTCCTTATGTTCTTAATAAGTGTAGATTAATACCTAAGATTGTATAATAATCGAAATTTTTTTGATGTAGGTCTTTTTAACAAAAACCTGTATATTTCAATGAAAAGGCTTTGGATAAAATAAGCTTTTCAAGGTTAAAAAAAGATAAAGCAGAAAATGTCGTAATCTACGTAAAGTACTTTTGCATAAATAATCCTTCACCTTCACCTGCTTTTGACCTTCATTGATGTACAACCCTAATCATAGTATGCGGCAAGATAAGGTTTGTTACAATTACCTTTCTATATACTATATAGCAAAAATCAAGAATATTATTGATCATACATGATATTAATCTCTATTCTCACGCACTTATGTCTGTTTCCTGTATTTTGATATAACTCATGCTTGCGGTTTACATTATTTAGGAAGCTCGGACTCTTTAGAGTTTCTGCAAGAAACCTTAAATCCAGGCATCGTTGCACCGTATCTTAGATAACTTATTCTTGCTTGGGGTAAATAAAAAAGACATACTTTCCACCGGCAGAAAGTATGTCTTTTCTGAAGCTGGTGAAGGGAATCGAACCCCCAACCTGCGGTTTACGATACCGCTGCTCTGCCTTTGAGCCACACCAGCCAGACACCATGTATATAATTTAATACTTTTTGCGTGACTTGTAAACAGTTATTCAATAAATTTTCCAAAAAATTTTTTCTGGCTTATGCCGCTTGGTCTGTTAAAGCGCTTTAATTCAAACAATTCTTCTTCCTTCCCACTCAATATATTTACTCCCTCATAGCAGGACAGAGTTGCAATAAACCCCATCTTCCTCAATACTTCATTGCCTTCCTTGCACACAAAGCCAAATGGGTATGTGAATGTCGTGGGTCTGTAGCCCGTTTTCTCTTCTATGATATTCTGAAGCTTGCCTATATCATTAACCATTTCCTCAGTATATTTTTCATATGATTCTCCCTTCATTATCAGACAGCCCTTTCTTTCGCATATTTCATGCATTGCATAGGAATGGTTCTGTATCTCAATGTATGGGGAATTTACAAGCTCATTGATCAAATCCCAGGTAAGATAAGAATATGCAGGATTCAGGTTCCCCTCTTCTGTGCTTCTCTGAACATATCCCCCTGTTACCGATATCACTGCCTTCACATCATATTTTTCTAAAAGAGGAAGCACATATGTGTAGTTGCTGTAATAGCCGTCATCAAAAGTCAGCATTATAGGCTTTTCCGGAAGTGCTATGTCGTTTTTTACATAGTTTATAAGGTCCTCCATAACAATGGTTGTATATCCCTGCTCCTTTAAATATATTATATCCTTTTCAATTTCCTTTGGTGAGACTATATATTTTCCCAGCTTGCTCTTATCGTTCAAAACATGGTGGTACATAATTATAGGCAATCGTACCGATGGCTTTGTGGCAGCCGAAATTACCTCCATGGCAGGAGAATAAACAGCAAAAAAAATTATTATTGAACAAAGAATTATTGCTACTGCATTTTTTACTTTTATTGACAACAAAAAAATCACCTCGTCATATCTAATAATAAATGTTATGTTTTATCTTAGAATTTAATAACCTTTATTTTATTTCCTTGGAAATATGATGGAATAATTAAACGACATCCTTCCGCTATAAGTGAAAGGATGTCGTACTTTAAAATTTTCTGCTTCCGGGTTTAACAGGGGATGATCCCTCTTTGCACAAGCTGCAGTTATCTGCTTCATAGGTGTCGAATTCCAGCTCTACCGCACTGTATATGGGCAAATTTATCTCACTTGCCTTTCTGTCGACTATACACCCTATACCTATTGCTTTTCCGCCTAAGCTTTCAAGAACATTGGCTGTCTCAACAGATGATTTGCCTGTGGTCACAACATCTTCCATGATCAGTATTTTTTCTCCCGGCTTTATTTCAAACCCGCGGCGAAGAGTCATAACATTATTTTCTCTCTCAGTAAATATTGCGCGGACGCCTAACTGTCTGCCAAGCTCATATGCGGCTGTTATTCCTCCCATGGCGGGACCTACAACCACATCAATCCCAAGATTTTTTACTTTCTCAGCAACCAGGGATACTGCCTTTTCTGTTTTGTCAGGATACTGCATAAGCTTTGCACATTGACAGTACCTGTTGCTATGCTTACCGGATGACAATAAGAAATGTCCCTCCAGCAGCGCTCCGCATTCCTTCAATATTTGAACAACATCAACACTCATAACTTCCTCCTGATTAATTTTTATAATGTATTTATACAATTCCTCTTATTTCGTCCAGTGTCTTTATTCCTTCTCTATCCATATATGCGGATAAATCTCTTGTAATTTCTTCCGCAATAGTTGGCTTTATAAAATTAGCTGTACCTATCTGAACCAAGGTTGCCCCTGCCATTATAAATTCTATTACATCCTCTGCGCTCATGATGCCTCCCAATCCGCAGACGGGAATTTTAACATTTTTGCAGGCTTCATGTACCATCCTCAGAGCGATAGGCTTAACACAGGGACCTGAAAGACCTGCATATACATTGTCAAATACGGCCTTTCTTTTCTTTATGTCAATTGCCATTGATTGTATTGTATTTATAAGAGATATGCCGTCTGCTCCTGCTTCCTCACACGCTATCGCCATTTCAGATATGCTCTCGGCATTGGGAGACAGCTTCACCATTAACGGTTTTCTGCATATTCTTTTTAATTTTGATACTATATCATAAGCTACTGATGATTTTATTCCGAAAGCCATGCCGCCGCTTTTTACGTTTGGGCATGAAATGTTAAGCTCTATGAGGTCTACATCTGTATAATTAAGCTTATAAATTCCTTCAAAATAATCCTCTTCGCAATGTCCTCCGAGGTTCGCGATTATTACGGTATTGTAGCTCTTCATCTTTGGAAGCTCATGATTTATAAAATTGTCTACTCCGGGGTTTTGCAGACCTATGCTGTTAATTAATCCCATAGGGGTTTCCCATAGCCTTATGCCCGTATTACCGCCTCTTTCTCTGAGCGTAAGACCCTTGCTGCAAATTCCTCCCAGCAAGGATAAATCATATATTTCTGAAAATTCTTCACCAAACCCGAATGTTCCGGATGCTGTCAGCACCGGGTTCTTAAACTCTATACCCATTGCCTTAGTTTTTAAATCAGCCATCTTACCACCCCTAAATTAATTCTTCGCTCATAAATACGGGACCATCCTTGCATGCTCTCTTGGTGCCGTTTCTTGTAACAACTGTACATCCAAGGCATACTCCCATACCGCATGCCATTCTTCTTTCAAGCGATGCATAACACTTAACTCCGACTTCTTTGCAGTTATTTATTATTTTGTTCATCATAATTTCCGGACCGCAGGTAACAACAGCATCATATTTACTGAACTCCACATAATCCGTTACAAAGCCTTTTTCACCGATACTCCCGTCCTCTGTTGCAATTAACACCTGGCCTGCATATTTTTCAAATTCATCCACAGTATAAACACAGTTCTTAAAGCCGAGATACACATCCGCATTCCTGCCCAACTGCTTTGTTAAATATAGAAGAGGTGCAATGCCTATTCCTCCTCCAACAACAGCAATCTTTCCCTTAAGTTCCTGCATATCAAATCCATTTCCCAGAGGTCCAAACAGCTGTAGCTCTTCTCCTGCCTTCATAGAGCTAATTTTTGATGTTCCTTTACCTTCAGTTCTGTACAAGAATGTAACTTCTTTTTCACCTGCATCATTTACACTTATGGGCCTTGGAAGCAGGAATGAATTATCCAGTGTCTTAAGCATAAAAAATTGCCCGGGCTTGATTTCTCCGGAAAATTCAGCAGTTAGCTTAAATATTCCGTCAGATACGGATTTATTTTCCATTATTTGACTTATAACTACCTTCATCTTTTCTCCTTATATAAATGCTCTTATATCATCTCTCATTCTGATTGCTTCTTTTCTCGCATATAATCCGAAATTTTTCTCTCCGTACTCTTCATTTTTATATGCAAGCAAAATTCCCCTTGATGAGTTAACTACAGCACCATTTCCGTTTATAAGGTACGCGGCTATATCCTCCGCTTTTCCTCCCTGTGCGCCATATCCGGGAATAAGCAGAAAAGACGACTTCAGTTTTTTCCTGAGCGCTGTGCTCTCTTCATTATTTGTCGCTCCCACAACCGAGCCTATGGAGCTGAAACCACATTCTCCCAGATTTTCCTCCGCAAGCTCCTGAACCTTCTCTGCAACAGTTTCATACAGAGGCACTGAACTTTCATTTCTTATATATTGAAAATCCTTTGCTCCTTTGTTGGATGTTCTCACAAGTACAAACATTCCCTTGTCTTTTTCCTTTATGTATTTAAGGAAAGGCTCAAGACTGTCGTTTATTCCCATGTATGGATTTAATGTAACGAAATCCGCTTCAAAGTCTCCGGTAAAATGAGCATGAGCATACATTTCAGCCGTCTTTGAAATATCCCCTCTTTTTATATCTGCTATTGATATCTGTCCCTTTTCTTTTATGTATTTCATAGTGTCCGAATACGCCTTAAGACCTTCCATTCCAAGTGCTTCATAATATGCTATCTGAACCTTGAAGCACGCGGCTACATCATATGTCGCATCAATTATTTCCTTGTTGAAATTAAACACCGCTTCTGCCTTGGATGAAAATTTTGCAGCAAAAGCTTCCGGTAAATAGCTGTAATCCGTATCAAGTCCAACACACACATGTCCTTTTTCTGAAACATTGCGGTATAATTTATCTACTATCATAGTACCTCCGTATTTTATATAAATAGCTGATGAAATTTCATCAGC